>JAYSZS010000101.1:0-11443 GCA_043737935.1 Propionivibrio sp.
TTCCGCGAGCGCAGCATCGAAGAGAACATGAATCTCTTCAAGCGCATGCAGGCCGGCGAGTTTGCCGACGGCGCGTATATCCTGCGCGCCAAGATCGACATGGCCTCGCCGAACATCAACCTGCGCGATCCGGCCATCTATCGCATCCGCCACGCGACGCACCACAACACTGGCGACAAGTGGTGCGTTTACCCGATGTACACCTTCGCGCACCCGATTGAAGACGCGCTGGAAAACATCACGCACTCAATCTGCACGCTGGAGTTCGAGGATCAGCGCCCCTTCTACGAGTGGCTGCTGGAGCGTCTGGCCGAAGGCAATCTATTTCAGCGCCCGCTACCGCAGCAGATCGAGTTTTCGCGCCTCAATCTCTCCTACGTCATTCTTTCCAAGCGCAAGCTGATCCAGCTCGTCGAGGAAAAACACGTCAGTGGCTGGGATGACCCGCGCATGCCGACGCTGGTCGGTGCCCGTCGCCGTGGCTATACGCCGGAAGGCTTCCAGCTTTTTGCCGATCGCATCGGCGTTTCGAAATCCGATTCGCTGATCGACTATGTGCTGTTCGAGGACTGCATGCGCGAAGTGCTGAACGAAGCGGCCGAGCGCCGCATCGCCGTACTCGACCCGCTCAGGCTGATCATCGACAATTACCCGCAAGGGCAGAGCGAGGATTGTTTCGCTCCCAACCACCCGCTCAAACCCGAACTCGGCAAGCGTGCCATGCCCTTTGGCCGCGAATTGTGGATCGAGCGTGAGGACTTCATGGAGGTGCCGAGCAAAGGCTACCGCCGGCTTTTTCCCGGCAATACGGCCCGCCTGCGTCACGGCTTCGTGGTTAAATGCAGCGGCTGCGACAAGGACGTCAGCGGCAATGTCATTGCCGTACATTGCGAATACCTTCCCGATTCGAAGAGCGGCACCCCCGGCTCCGACAATTACAAGGTCAAGGGCAATCTGCACTGGGTTTCAGTGGCGCACGGTAATGCCGCCGAAGTGCGGCTCTATGACCGACTGTTCGCTCATCCAGCGCCCGGCAGCCACCGCGAAGGCGATGCCATCGATGTAGACCGCGACTTCCTCGACGACCTTAATACCGGCAGCGTGCAGGTGATCAGCGCCTGGCTCGAACCGTCGCTCAGACAGGCCAGGGCGGAAGACCGCTTCCAGTTCGAGCGGCACGGCTACTTCGTCGCCGACCGTTTCGACTCTAAGGCCGGTGCGCCGGTCTTCAACCGCACGGTGACGCTGAAGGATTCGTTGACGAAGTCGGGGAATTGACGACGGGAGCTGCGCGCACCGCCAGCGTGAAGCGGCGCAGATCGTCGAGCATTTGCAGCTTTTCCACAATTGGAACTTTCGCCCAGGCGAGCAGCCGTTCGTCTGAAATGTGGTAACTGAAGTCGCCTCGCTGGTTCATGCGCCCCCATGTCACGCAAACGCCGCAAGGCCTCGATGTCGCTTGCATCGCACTGACGTCCGGTGCCTGTTTTCATGGTGATCAAGTCGTCGAGCGAGGCAAGTACCACCTTGAAGCCACCGACATCCTTTTCGATACGCTGAGATAGGCTTCCTCGAAAGGAACGACAGGCTTGACCAGAATGTCAATCGTCGGTGCGTACGCCTCTGGCGGACGCAGGGTAAAAGCCAGCATGTGCTTTGTTTCAATCCATTCTTGCCGCTATTGCATTGTTCGCCAGATCGGCCAATTTCACAGGCAATACAGGTGTCAAGGCGAGTGACTCCGCCGTTTTCAGGAAGCGGGCAAGGTTCTGAGCATCAAGCGCCAGCATCAGGTCGACATCCATCGTCGCTCGTTCTACACCATGGATATTGATCGCCAGGCCGCCGATCAGAAGATAGCGAACCTCGTCACGATCCAGCGCACGAAACAAATCAAGGTAAAACATGGCGCAAATCTAACACCATGGCTCGCTCGGTGGAAGACAATCATCGCGTTCAGCAATCAGGAGCGCATCAACATTGAGTCAGTGAGAAAATAGCGCTTTAAACTAGCAAGGCGATCATGCCCGCCCCGTTGTATTCCGCGACGGAAATGAAACACCAAATAAGCCGTCACACCGGCGCACCCCAGGAGTGTTTCCTTCGGGGCAGAAGCCGGTGTCCAGTGCCTTGATTATCTTTAGCCTGATTGAAGTTTTGACACTAGCTCAGCGGCTCCATAAACCTTAGGAAATCCGATGACCTTCATCCAATCACTCAGCGCCGCCTGGACAAACAACAACTCGCTGCTCTGCGTCGGCCTTGATCCCGATCCGGCGAAGTTTCCCGCTCATCTCAAGGATCGAGCGGACGCCATCTACGAATTCTGCAAGGGCATTGCCGATGCTACGGCCGATCTCGTTTGCTGTTTCAAACCGCAGATTGCCTACTTTGCGGCGCAGCGCGCCGAGGATCAGCTCGAAGCCCTGATCGCTCACATCCACGCCAGACATCCCGGCATCCCGGTCATTCTCGACGCCAAGCGCGGCGACATCGGCAGCACCGCCGAACAATATGCCATCGAAATCTTCGAGCGCTACCAGGCTGACGCCATCACGGTCAATCCCTACATGGGCCGGGACTCGGTTGACCCCTATCTGGCCTATCCGGACAAGGGCGTCATCCTGCTTTGCCGCACCTCCAACCCCGGTGGCAGCGACCTGCAATTTCTCGAAGTCGGTACGGCGCAGCAGCCCGAGAAACTCTACGAGCGTGTCGCCCGACTCGTCGCCAGCGAATGGAACAGTACGGGTCAGTGCGCGCTCGTCGTCGGCGCCACCTTTCCCGCCGAGATCACCCGCGTGCGCGAAATCGTCGGCGACCTGCCGCTGCTCGTTCCCGGCATCGGCGCGCAAGGCGGCGACGTCGAAGCCACCGTCCAGGCCGGTCGCACAGCACGTGGAACGGGCCTGATGATCAACTCGTCGCGCGCCATCCTTTATGCCGGATCCGGTGAAAATTCCGGAGAGGACTATGCCGATGCCGCCCGCCGTGTCGCACGGGAAACCCGCGACACGATCAACCGCTATCGCTGACCAGATTCAATCCGGAGTCGCCAGAATGTGCCTTGGACAGCACGTCAATGCGCGAGTCAATGTGGCAGTTTGCGTTTGCGACGGCGGGCGCTAGACTGCCAGCATGCACGAAGAACTGAGCGATGAGCGGCTGATGCTGGCCTACCGCGACGGCGACGCGAGGGCTTTCGAAAGCCTTTATCGGCGTTATCGCGGCTCGCTGCATCGCTATCTTGCCCATCAGTGCGGCAACCAGGCGTTTGCCGAAGAGCTTTACCAAGAGGTCTGGATCAAGGTGGTCAATGCCCGTGCCGAATACGAACCCCTAGCAAAATTCTCGACCTGGATCTTTCGCATCGCTCACCACCGGCTGATCGATCATTACCGGAAAAATGCCCCCGAAATCGCCACACGCTATGACAAGGGTATTGCCGGGAACGACGCGGATTGTGAGGACATCATCGGCAACCAGGCGGCTCCGCTGGACCAAACTCCGCAGGCGCTGCACGAGCGGAGCGCTACGGCGCAACGCATCGATCAGGCGCTGGCTGAACTGCCCACCGCGCAGCGCGAAGCCTTTCTGTTGGCCGAGGAAGGTGGGTTGACGCTCGAAGAAATCGCCGCCGCCACGGCGACCAGTCGCGAAACCAGCAAAAGCAGGCTACGCTATGCGCTGGGCAAACTCCGCCATACGCTGCAGGACCTGTTATGACCGAGCCGCGCCAGGACCTCCCGAACGACCCGCAAATCTCCCGGCTTTACCGCGAACATGCGCAAGCCGAGCCTTCTGCGGGCATCGACCAGATCATTCTTGCGCAGGCCCGGCAGGCAGTCACGGCGCGCCCGCCGGTAACGCGCAGCACCGGCTGGTGGACGCGCCGGCGCATGCCACTGACGCTGCTGACTACGGTCATGCTGACGGTCACGCTAACACTGCTCGTCGAACGTCAGCCCGGCGATCTCTCCTCGTTGCCCAGCGCTGAAAAGCCGCGCGCCGAAAGCGTGCAGGACGGTGTTGCCGCGCCGAGCAAGAAGCAGGCAGAAGCCCCCGCGCCGGCCAGGCCCGCGCAGGCACCGGCGGCACCGAGCGTCAAGGAGAGCAGACCGCCGCCGCACGCTGTTAGCCGCGAACGCGATGCTTCGAGCGCATCAAAAATTGCCGCCGAACAATCGCCGGCGGTCTCTGCTCCGGCCGACAAGGCTGAAAGCGCTGCGCCCGCTGCGGCGAATGCCGCCAGTCAAGCCGCAAGCCGCAGTGAATTGCGTGCCGCACCCGAATTATCCGCAGCCCGCCCGGCCGTCGCGCCGCTGGCAAAATCACGGGCTGACGGAACACGCACCCCGGATCTCTGGCTCGAACAAATTCGTACCCTCCGCAACGCAGGTAAAACCCAAGAAGCCGAACGTCAGCTTGCCGAGTTCCGCCGCGCTCACCCCGAATACCCGCTGCCCGAAGAATTTCGCCAGTGATTTAACCCCGTTTGTGCAAGGCTTGCGTTTACACGGTCACCTACTCACTCAAGGAGATCGTCATGAAAAACTTTGCCACCCTGCTTGCCCCGTTTTGCCTGGCCGCCTGCGTCAGCATTGCCGATGCCGGAACGCTGGTTGACATCAGCGTCACCGATCGCAGCACTGGAGAAAAGCTTGAAGTCTATCGCCATCAGGGCCGGCTCTACGTTGCCGGAAAACCGGGCAACCGCTATGCCGTCAATTTGCGCAACAAGAGCGGTGGCCGCTTATTGACCGTGATCTCGGTCGATGGCGTCAATGCGCTGAACGGCCAGACCGCCGCCACTTCGCAATCGGGTTATGTGATTTCACCCTGGCAGGCGGCCGAGATCAGCGGCTGGCGCAAGAGCAAGGACGACGTCGCGGCCTTTTACTTCACCAGCATCGCCGACAGCTACGCCGGGCGCACCGATCGACCGCAGAACGTCGGCGTGATTGGCGTCGCCGTCTATCGTGAAGCCGAGCCCTTGCCGCTCCCGGTGCAACCCGCCTTGTCGGCACGCGAGCGTGTCGAGCAGGACAGTGCTGATCGCGCTGACCGCGCTGCGGGCAACGATGCGGCCAAATCCCAATCCCAGGTCAACGCCCCGGCGAGCGCCGCACCGGAACGCAGCGAAGCGCTCGCCAAGAAGGCGGAAGGCCGGCTGGGTACCGGCCATGGCGAACGGATCAGCGCGCCAACGCAGTACACCGAGTTCCGCCGTGTCAGCGATACACCGTCCGAAATCGTCACCATTTACTACAACCGTCGCGCCAACCTGCTCGCCCAGGGCGTCATTCCGCGCCCTCCGCACTACGGCACAACGAACCCCGCGCCGAACCCTTTCCCCGCCGGATTTGTTCCCGATCCGCGCAGTTGATCGCTGGCTGTCGGCCGCCAGGGAGTCGCCGGGGTTGGGGCCAGCTGGCCAAGACAAACCGCGTATAATTCGCAGTTTAGTCCATTCTGACCATCGCCCACCATGCAGGAAAAATACCAGCCCCAGGAGATCGAACTCGCCGCTCAGGCGCACTGGAACAAGACCGGTGCCGCGCGCGCCATCGAGGATGTCGGCAAGCCCAAGTACTACTGCCTGTCGATGTTTCCCTATCCTTCGGGCAAGTTGCACATGGGGCATGTGCGCAACTACACGATTGGCGATGTGCTGGCGCGCTTCCACACCATGCAGGGCTTCAACGTCATGCAGCCGATGGGCTGGGATGCCTTCGGCATGCCGGCCGAGAATGCGGCGATCCAGAACAAGGTGCCGCCGGCGCAATGGACTTACGCCAATATCGAGTACATGAAGGGGCAGCTCAAGCGGCTCGGCTTTGCCATCGACTGGAATCGCGAGTTGGCCACCTGCAAGCCGGACTACTACCGCTGGGAGCAGTGGCTGTTCACCCGCCTCTATGCCAAAGGACTGATCTACAAACGCCTCGGCACGGTCAATTGGGACCCGGAAGACCAGACTGTGCTGGCCAACGAACAGGTCATCGACGGTCGTGGCTGGCGTTCGGGCGCGCTGATCGAGAAGCGCGAAATCCCGATGTACTGCATGAAGATTACCGCCTACGCCGACGAGTTGCTCGCCGACCTCGACCGGCTTGGCGGCTGGCCGGAACAGGTCAAGCTGATGCAGAAGAACTGGATCGGCAAGAGCTTCGGTTGCGACGTGGGCTTCCCTTACGATGTGGCGTCGATCGGTGGCGAAGGCGTGCTCAAGGTATACACTACGCGTCCGGATACGTTGATGGGCGCGACCTACGTTGCTGTGGCCGCCGAGCATGCGCTGGCCACGCAGGCGGCGGTCAGCAACCCGGAGCTTCACGATTTTATTGAAGATTGCAAACGCGGTGGCGTGGCCGAGGCCGACATGGCGACGATGGAGAAGAAGGGCATGCCGACCGGCCTCTTCGTTGTGCATCCGCTCAATGGCGAGAAGCTGCCGGTCTGGGTCGCCAACTACGTGCTGATGGGCTATGGCGAAGGCGCGGTTATGGCCGTTCCGGCGCACGACGAGCGCGATTTTGCCTTCGCTACCAGGTATGGGCTGGAGATCCGTAGGGTTATTGGCTCTCAGGCCGGTGCCTACAATGCGGTCAGTGCACCCTGGAACGAGGCCTACGCCGAACCCGGCGTTTGCGTCAATTCCGGCAAGTACGATGGCCTTGATTTTCAGTCGGCATTCGATGCCATTGCCGGCGATCTTGCGGCCAGGGGGCTCGGTGCCAGGCGTACTCAGTTCCGCCTGCGCGACTGGGGCATCTCGCGCCAGCGCTACTGGGGTTGCCCGATCCCGATCATCCACTGCCCGGAGTGCGGTGATGTGCCGGTGCCCGACGAGCAATTGCCGGTGGTATTGCCGGAGAACGTGACGGTCACCGGCGCCGGCAGTCCGCTGGCCCGGATGCCGGAGTTCTACGAATGTCAGTGCCCGAAGTGCGGCCAGCCGGCGCGCCGCGAGACCGACACGATGGATACCTTCGTCGAATCCTCGTGGTACTTCCTGCGTTATTGCTGCCCGGACAACGATCGGGCGATGGTCGACGAGCGCGTCAACTACTGGTGCAAGGGCGGCATCGACCAGTATATCGGTGGCATCGAACACGCCATCCTGCATCTGCTCTACTCGCGTTTCTGGACCAAACTGATGCGCGATGCCGGTCTGTTTGGCGAGACCGGACTCGACGAACCGTTTGCCAATCTGCTGACGCAGGGCATGGTCGTTGCGCCGACCTTCTATCGCGAGGTAGCTAACGGCAAGAAGGACTGGATCAACCCGGCCGATGTCGAAATCACCAGCGATGAGCGGGGGCGAATGCTCGCTGCTACCTTGCGTGCCGACGGTCTGCCGGTGGTCGTTGGCGGCACCGAGAAAATGTCCAAGTCGAAGAACAACGGCGTTGACCCGCAATCGCTGATCGACCAGTTTGGTGCCGATACGGCCCGTCTGTTCATCATGTTCGCCTCGCCACCGGATCAATCGCTTGAATGGTCCGACGCCGGGGTTGAAGGCGCTTTCCGTTTCCTCAAGCGCGTCTGGCGGATCGTCTTCGAGCATGTTTCCGGCGGTCTGGTTGTCGCCGGTACGGGTGGTGAACTTACGGCAGAACTTAAAACCTTTCGTCGCCAGTTGCACCAGGTGATCGGCAAGGTGACGGACGACTATGGCCGGCGCAAGCAGTTCAACACGGCCATCGCCGCCGTGATGGAGTTGCTCAATGCCTATGCCCGACTCGCTGAGGATTCGACGAGCGTGCGTGCGCTCAGGCAGGAGACGCTGGAAGCCGTGGTGCTGGTGCTTTACCCGATCGTGCCGCATGTCTGCGAAGCGCTCTACGCCGAGCTCAGGCCCGGACAAATGGCAGGTGTGCAGCGCTTCCCGCTGGCCGAACCGGCGGCGCTGGTACAGGATGAAATCGAACTGATGTTGCAAATCAACGGCAAGCTGCGCGGCAGCCTGCGCGTCCCCGCCGGGGCCGACAAGGCCGCCATTGAAACGGCGGCGCTGGCTTGCGAAGTGGCGCAGAAGCATCTGGCAGGAAAAGCGCCCGGCAAGCTGATCGTCGTGCCGGGCCGGCTGGTCAATATCGTCGTCTGAAATCCGGAGGAATGCCGTGTTGCGCTCAACGCTTCGTTTAAACCTCTTTATCGTGCTGATAACGGTCATCGCCGGTTGCGGCTTTCAGTTGCGCGGTTCCTATACCCTGCCCTACGAGAGTATCTATCTCTCGATGCCCGAGTATTCGTTGATCGGCGCCGGCTTGAGGCGCGCCATCCGGGCCTCGGGATCGACTCGTCTTGCCGATACCCCGGCGGACGCGCAGGCGATTTTCCTGCCGACGGCAGAGGAGAAACTGCCGATCATTCTCTCGCTCTCCAGTGCCGGTCGCGTACGTGAAAAACGGCTGCGTTATCGCTTTGGCTACCGCGTTGTCGATAGCAAGGGTCGCGATCTGGTATTGCCGGGCATGGTCGAACTGAACCGCGATCTGACTTATGCCGATTCGGACGTGCTGGCCAAGACCCAGGAAGAGGATCTGCTCTGGCGGGATATGGAGAACGATCTGATACAGCAGTTAATGCGTCGTCTGGCGGCAGCCAAGCCGGATTTCCCGGCGCCTGCGGAGTAGGCCGGCAATGCAGCTCAAGGGCGAGCAGCTTGCGGCCCATCTTGAACGTGAGCTGAAGCCGGTTTACGTTGTCTTCGGCGACGAACCCCTGCTGGTGATTGAAGCCGCCGATGCGATTCGTACGGCGGCGCAACAGCGCGGTTTCGACGAGCGTGAAGTGCTCACGGCAATTTCCGGTTTCAACTGGGTCGAATTGCACCACGCGGCAGGCAACCGCTCCCTGTTTGGTGGGCGCACGCTAATTGATTTGCGCATTCCGGGCGGCAAGCCGGGGCGCGAGGGTAGCGCAGAACTTCAGGACTACTGCGCGCATCCGTCCCCTGATGTGCTTCTGCTGGTGACGCTTCCCGGCCTGGACTGGAGCGAGGAAAAGGCTGTCTGGCTGAAGGCTCTGGCCGAAGCGGGTGTCGCCATCAAGCTGATCCCACCCAGTCTGAGCGAACTGCCGGCCTGGATTGAGGCTCGCCTGCGCCGTCAGCAACAGAGCGGCGATAGCGACGGTCTGCGCTTCATTGCCGAGCGTGTCGAGGGCAATCTGCTGGCCGCGCATCAGGAAATCCTCAAGCTTGGTTTGCTCTATCCGGCGGGCAAACTTACCTTGCAACAGGTGCAGGAGGCGGTGCTCAACGTCGCCCGTTACGACCTCGACGGTCTGCGTGAAGCGCTCCTCGCCGGAGATGTGACACGCCTGACACGCACGCTGGACGGCTTGCAGCAGGAAGGCGAAGCGCCGCTTCTGGTCCTGTGGGCACTGACCGAAGAAGTGCGTGCGCTGGCACAGGTCAAGGCCGGGCTGGATGCACGCCAGTCACTCGACGTATTGCTCAAGGAGGCGCGTATATGGGGCTTGCGTCAATCGCTGTTCAAGCATGCCCTGCAACGGATCGACGGCGCCAGGGCCAATGCTGCGCTGGCGCATGCGGCAGGTATTGACCGGATGATCAAGGGCGTCGGTACGGGAGATGTGTGGGATGAGTTTCTGCGCCTGGGCCTGGATGTTTGCGCCGGTGCTGGCTGAAACGCCAGTCAGTCTTATTTCTTGCCGATCGATTCGTCAGGAGCTTTCTTGCCGGTCGACTCGTCAGGAGCCAGATGCTCCCAGATGCATTCATCTTTCTGGTCGTCCTCATGGTTGAGTCCGTTGCAACATGTACCATGGACCAGACATTCCCCCTCACTACAATTATCGACTACGACCACGCGCAGTTCGGAGTCAACCTTGCGCTCACCGTCCCAGTAACTGCAGGTTGCGCAAACTTTCACTTCGGCGGGAACGATCAGTTTTGGGCTCATAATGGGTAGTTGGTAAATTGAATGACATTTGGAGTACAGTTTTTACCAATGGTTCCTGCAAGGGTTTATTTGATGGTGGCTATAATCAGGTTTTGAAGCTGTCCGGTCGGATTGCATTTATTGAAATGCCTATTTACTTCAACCCCGGCCCCTGGATGCAACAATCTGCCACCTAAACAGGCACGATAAGACGGCAGACAGGTCAATCCAGTAAAGGAAACGGTGTATTGTCAGTCGCGCACAACTTTAACCTCAATCAAACAAGGCAAGCATGGACATCCAGAATTATGTGCAGAAGGTAGGCCGCCAGGCACGCGAAGCCTCGCGCGCCATCGCCCGCGCCGACAGCAAGGTCAAGAATGACGCCTTGCGCACTATCGCCGCGGCCATTTGCCGCGAATCCGCCGCGCTGATCGCCGCCAACCAGGAGGATTTGGCGGCAGCCCGCGCTGCCGGCCTTGAGCCGGCCATGCTCGACCGTCTGACACTGAGCAGGAAAGGCGTCGCCGCCATGGCCGAGGGCGTCGAGCAGGTCGCCGCGCTGCCCGACCCGGTCGGCGAGATCGGCGAGTTGAAATTTCGTCCGAGCGGCATTCAGGTCGGCAGGATGCGCGTCCCGCTCGGCGTCATCGGCATCATTTACGAAGCGCGTCCCAACGTTACGGCCGATGCCGCCGCGCTGTGCCTGAAGTCGGGTAACGCCGCCATTTTGCGTGGCGGTTCCGAGGCCATCCGTAGCAACCGCGCCATCGCCGCGCTGGTTCAGGAAGGGCTGGCGGAAGCCGGCCTGCCAGCCCATGTCGTGCAGGTCATCGACACCACCGATCGCGCCGCCGTCGGCCAACTGATCACCATGCGCGAATTCGTCGATGTGATCGTTCCGCGCGGCGGCAAGGGCTTGATTTCACGGCTGCTGGCCGAATCGCGGGTGCCGATGATCCAGCATCTGGACGGCAACTGCCACATCTATATCGACGAGGATGCCGATGCCGACATGGCGCTCTCCATCGTCGAGAACTCGAAAACGCAGCGCTACGGCACCTGCAACACTGCCGAATCGCTGCTCGTTGCGCGCTCAGTCGCCGCCCGCCTGCTGACGCCGATTGCCGCCATGCTGACGGCCAAAGGCGTCGAGATACGCGGATGCGCCGAAACGCAGGCGCTGGTGAGCGATGCCAAAGCGGCGAGCGAGGAAGACTACGCCACAGAATTCCTGGCGCCGATCATCTCGGTCAAGGTGGTCGCCGGGCTTGACGAAGCCATCGATCACATCAATCGTTACGGATCGCATCACACGGAAACGATGGTCAGCGAAAGCTACACCAGAGCCATGCGTTTTCTGCGCGAGGTCGATTCCTCGTCGGTGATGATCAACGCGTCGACACGCTTTGCCGATGGTTTTGAATATGGACTGGGCGCGGAAATCGGCATTTCGACCGACAAGATCCACGCCCGTGGCCCGGTCGGACTGGAAGGGCTGACCAGCCAGAAATGGATCGTGCTCGGCA
>JAYSZS010000102.1:0-2135 GCA_043737935.1 Propionivibrio sp.
CTGAGCCGCGACAGCGGCGGTCGCATACAGAGCGTCAGCGCCCCGGTGGCCGGCGCCAGCGTCGCCCTGGCGCAGAACATCCAGACCAACGTCCTCGGCGAGACTACCGCCCAGACGCTCGGCAACGGCCTCACCGAAACCCGCCGCTTCGATGCCGCCGGACAGGCCGACAGTGTCAGCGTCGCGGGCGGCGGGGGCGGCGGCTCCGGCGGCGGCAGCGGTGAAGTGCCGACCCTGCCCGAGTGGGGCGCCATTCTCCTCGGCCTCCTGCTCTTTGCTATCGTCTACCGGCAACGCCGCATCGGCGGTGGCGGCCTGCCGCCCGCGTCCTTCGGCAGCGTCCTCCTGGCGCTGGCCTTCGTCTCGGCGCTGGCCGGGTGGCCGGCCCCGGCGCAGGCCGACCAAACCCTGAGCTACGACGCCTAAAATCAGCGTAACAATGCCGCACGGGCATCACGCAACCCAAGCCGGGACAATCGTCTGAGATCGGGCACATGGATCAGCGAAATGCTCAGCCAGACGGCGACGCTAAAGTAGAGCGACATCCAGACCACCTCGCTTCTCCAATGCTCCCATCGGTGCGATACGACCCAGCGTGTCGAGGCGTCGGAAATCCCTTGAGCAATGCTGAAATAGGATCGCCCGATGGCTTCATCGGCTAACCACCTTCCCCAATACATCGGTACGTCCACCAGAAACATGTAGGCAACATAGGTAACGCCCATTGCGCACAAGCAGGAGAGCATGAGGCGCAGCGAACGCTGGCAATGCGGCCAGACTATGGCCAGACTGACGACCAGCAAAGCCGCACCTAGACCCCACAGCATTTCCTCGATGACATGGCCCAGGTTGGAAGTCGTCAGAACCGAATACCAGGAGAACACCTCTGCGACTACGATCAGCGGTACCAGCGCAAGCGATGCGATCCTGCCTGTGCGACATGCGGTCCCTCGCGAGATCTCCGCAAGCAGCAACGCCCATTGAGCGACGAAACAAAGCTCGGCAACGGTCGCCACGGAGCGCCCGACGATGACGCTGGATAACCAGGAGTCAACCAGCACCATTCTGGGCACATCAAACACGGGTAACGCCGAACGGAACGCACAGCCAAAAACATAGCCGGCCGAAAGAAAAATCTGCAGCCGGCGCATGGCATATACCTCCGGGTGTAGAAATCCGCGTCGCCGTGTGAATATCAGTGCTGAGGCAGACCAGGCCAGAACGTTGAGGCCGCTTGCCAGACAGAGGAAAAACCACCAGAACGATACGTCGGTAATCACAGAGCGCCTCCTTCAGTTGGTTATCAAGGCGAGCATGAATGTTTCCATTCAGGGGATCACAATCCGTTATGTTGCGCGAACGGACTACGAACGCAGGTTCATGGTCAGACCGACGGCTACTTTACGTTTTTTGGTGGTCGCCCCGTCTTGATCGGCGTCAGCGCCTTGATGGCTTTGCACAGGGTGGCATCTGACTTCGCGGCGAATGACAGGAATGCTGCACGCAGCACTTCGCTCTTTTTGGCGGCAACACCTCCGGCCAGGCAACGCTGCTTGACCTCTGCAAGCAAGGCGTACTCGGCGTCCGGCATGGTGAAGCTGTCGCGAATGATCTTCGCTTTTTTCGGTTTGGCTGCATTGGTGGATTTGGGCGCCGGAACAGGTTTCGCGGCAGGTGCCTGGGCCTTTTCCGGCTCAGCCTTTACTTCCTTTTTCGTTGACCCCGTCCTTGCCGGATTCGCCTTGGGCTTCGCTGCGGTCTTCCTGGCCGAAGCCTGGTGCGCCGTTTTTGCGGAAGCCGGCTTTGTCACCACAGCCGATAGAGTTTCATTTTCGGTTACTGCCTTGATTTCACTTTCGGACATTGCAATTTACTCCATAAATCACCATAGGGAATAAATAGTATATTACGTTTCACTACTGTCTGGTTAAACAAGGAGGCAAATCGCTGAAAGCCATGATTAGCAATGGATTCCGAGCGACGAGGGGTGTCTCCGACTTGAACGTCAAAATACACATCCGAAAAAATTCCGGGGTAACTACACCCGGAGCCGCTCATGACCACCGGCAAGACGCTGTCCGCCCAACTGATGGATTTTCTGCCTTGGAGCACATTTACCCGCATCGTCGAACGAC
>JAYSZS010000103.1:0-2123 GCA_043737935.1 Propionivibrio sp.
GACCAGATCGTCATCATCAACGTGGTAGTGATGGATCAGCGTGCCGCGCGGCGCCTCGATGACGCCGACGCCTTCGCGCTGATGCGGGCCGGAGGCGACAAGATCGCTGCCCGAGAGATCGTCGTCGTGCAACAACGTCGTGATGGTCTCGGCGGCGTGCAGCATTTCGATCATGCGCGCCCAGTGAACGGCGAGCGGCGCATGGATCAGCCGCCCCTTTCTGTAGTCCACAAACTCGCGGCGCCCGGCTTCGGCCAGCGGCGACGGGATGAAGTCACAGTTCTATACGCGTGCCAGCGACCCCACCTTGTACCAGCCGGCCTCCGGGCCGAGTGCCGTCAGGAAGGGAAACTTCATGTAGCTCCAGGGTTTGACTTCCTCCTGGATCAATTCGCGGTAGTTCTGCACGTTGAAAGCATCGACGATGCTGCTGCCGTCGGCATCGCGCGCGCGCAGTTTGCCCTCGCAAAAATCGAGCGCGCCGTCGGGGCCGACAATCGACAGGATATTCGAGCGGAAGGTGCCGAATTCGTCGTACAGCTCGGGATTGGTCATGTGCAGTTCCCGCGCCATGTTTACCGCCTGGCGGCTCCAGGCGATGATCTGATCGATGTCCGCCAGCAGGCCGTCGCGTTCCTGGCGACTGAGCGCCCGATTGACGCCGCCCGGAATGGCGCCGGTGCCATGGATGCGCTAAAACAGCTTTCGTGAGCGATTTCCGACGATCGACCGAATACGAGGCATCACCAGGGCGCTCCTGAAACCAGACGTCGACATGCAAGAGTGATGTTAAACAATGCGTCACGCAATAAAAAGGCCGGTGCGCATCGCTGCAAACCGGCCTGATTTACTGTGGCAGGTGGGTTAAACCCGCCTGAACAAGTCTAAACTGCCTTGTGGTGGTGCGTCTTAATGAAGTGTTTCAGCGTCAGGCGCAGGAGCGCGGCGTGCATCAAGTCGCCCCGCTTGCGCGAAGCCTCGATGTCATCGGCAATCATGCCCTTAATGCGCTTTTCACCGGTCTCGGTGTGCACCAGGTAATTGCCCATTTCAAGAGCCACAATTTCGGGCAAATGCTCGTGCTCGCCGATGGCCAGTATCTCGTCTTCTTTAAGTTCCGACAGTTCGATGCAATCCTGAATCGTGAGCATTTTAATTTTCTCCGTTGTCATCAATGCTACGTTGTATGGTGCTCTTCTTCAAAGTGAGACCTCAGTCGGCGTTTGTTGTGAAGAGCAATTTGTGCCGCTTGTTCCGCGTTACTTTCGGTTCGGCCTGGAGCGTCGTATCGAAGGACAGGAATTTCAACGTCGCTGGAATCAGTATAGGTATTCTGTTTACCACGGTCAATTGGTGGCAGACAATCAAGCTAAAAATCCAGCAGAAACTGACCGCTTCTCAACCGGGCGTAAACTCGCAAAATGTAAAACCGGAAAACGGTGCTGCTCTCAAAATAAATGTAGAAAGCCATTATATTTAACTAATTGGATGCAGAATCCATAATGGCTTATGGGATGGATGTCAAGTCCTGAAATGGTCTTTCACCGATGACCGAAACCCGTAGGCCCTCAGCTTTTTGACCCAGTTGGCGGAGAGTGCTGGAATCGACGCGATCGATTCCAGCACCTCCGGTGCCGGTCGATGTTCTCGCCATATCGCCAGCAGCCGGTCCACCGACACTTCACGGGCACCCCATTCAATCAGCGTGAACTCACTCTCCGGTGCGACCCTGCCTTCCTCGATCACCCGGTAATACCAGCCCGCCAAACCGCTCCGCTCGATGAACCGAGTCATTCCCTCGACCCCAAAACGGCTATCGATCTTCCAGCAGGGCGTACGCGGCTGCGAAACCTGGATGATCGCTTCTCCCGGCCGAAAGATGTCGCCAATACAGACATTGGCTTCATCCCAGCCGGCGACGGAAAGGTTTTCACCGAGGGCGCCGGGAACCAGCAGATTGCTGACCTCCGGGAAAGCCTCCGCCAACGGGGCGTAGTTGCGTATAAGGTATTGGTGCACGGCCTACTCCGGCCCGCCATGCACACGGCGGTCGGCCTGTACATCACCGGCAAGCCCGTTACGACCGACCAGGACGGTGCTTGTGCAGAGTACCGACTTGAAGA
>JAYSZS010000104.1:0-5167 GCA_043737935.1 Propionivibrio sp.
AGCGTCGGACCGAAGCCGCTGCCGGTGCGCACGCCGGATGTGCTGGTCGATCCGGAAATGACGATGTACAGGTTGCTGCCCATGGTACTGATCGTCTGCGCCACGGCGTACTGTGCGCCCTGGCCGATGGCCAGCATGAGTACCACCGAACCGACGCCGATGACCATGCCGAGCATGGTCAGCGCGGTGCGCATGCGGTTGCAGCCCATGGCGTGCCAGGCTTCGCCCAGCATGGCGCTCAGCATGGCTGGCGCTCGCTGACCGGCGTTGCCGTGTCGCTGACGATGAAGCCGTCGAGAAAGCGCACCTGGCGTCTGGCATGGACGGCAATGTCGGCCTCATGGGTGACCAGGACAATGGTGATGCCTTCTGCGTTGAGCTGTTCGAAGAGCGCCATGATCTCTTCGCTGGTATGGCTGTCAAGATTGCCGGTCGGCTCGTCGGCGAGAATCAGGCGCGGTGAATTGATCAGCGCGCGGGCTATCGCCACGCGCTGTTGCTGGCCGCCGGAAATGCGCGCGGGGAGCGATTGAGCGTAGCCGTCGAGACCGACCCGGACCAGCATCTGGCGGCCTTTCTCGCGCCGTGCTTCACGCTCGATACCCGAATAGACGAGCGGCAGCGCGACGTTGTCTTCCAGAGTCATACGCGGTAGCAGGTTAAAGCCCTGAAAGACAAAGCCGATGGTGCGATTGCGCAGGACGGCCAGCTCGTCGCCATGCATGTGCGCGACGTTGCGCTCGACCAGGAAGTAATCGCCGCTGCTCGGCGTGTCAAGGCAGCCCAGCAGGTTCATGAACGTTGATTTGCCCGAACCTGAGGGCCCCATGATGGCGACGAATTCACCCCGGTTGATCGTCAGGTCGACGCCCTTGAGCGCCGGAAACAACCCGGCGGCGGTGACGTAGGATTTGCCCAGCCCGGCCACGCGGATCACCGCCTCGGACATCAGAACAGCCTCATGCCGACGCTGCTTGGCTTGCCGACGGGGCTGACGGAGTTCTCGCCGACGAGGACCTTGTCGCCCGGTTTCAGATCGCCACTGACGACTTCGGTGTTGCGGTTGTCGGTAATCCCCAACTGGATACTGACCGGCTTCACCTCGCCACCCTCAACGACATAGACCGTGCCGCTGCCGGTGTCGCGTTTTCGCCCCTTGCCCTCGGCGGAGCGGCGTTGTTCGCCCGACGTGGGGCCGCTCGGAGCGGGTCTGTCGGAAGGCTTGTCAGCTTTTTCGGCGGTATCGGTGGGCTTGAAGCGCAGTGCGGCATTGGGCACCATCAGGATATCGTTGCGCGTGGCGACGACGATGCTGACGTAAGCGGTCATTCCTGGCAGCAGAATCTGCTCAGAATTTTGCAACGAGACGCGAACGTTGTAGGTGACGACATTCTGCTGTGTCGTCGGGTTGAGGCGAATTTGCTGTACTTCGCCGGTAAAATTTCGGTTGGGGAAGGCGTCGACGGTAAAGCGGACTTTCTGGCTTTGCTTGATCTTGCCGATGTCGGCTTCCGCAAAGCTCGAATCAATGCGCATTTCGGACAGATCCTGGGCGATCTTGATCAGCGTCGGCGTTTGCAGGCTGGCCGCCACGGTCTGACCGAGATCGACCACCCGATCGACGACGATCCCGGACACCGGTGAGCGAATGGTCGTGTAATTGAGGTTAACCTGATCCTTGTCGGCGGCCGCCCGCGCCTGCGCAAGCTGGGCTTCGGCCGAGCGGCGCGCCTGGATGGCCTGCTCGAGTTCCTGCCGCGAAACATATTCCTCGCCGAACAGCGATTTCATGCGCGTTTCGTTGGCGCGCGCCAGATCCAGCGTTGCGGCGATATTGCCGATGTTGGCCGCCGATTGCCGGGCCTGGGCGGCGAGCAGCGAACGGTCGAGTTCAAGCAGCGGCTGGCCTTTCTCGACCTTGTCGTTGAAGTCGACATAAAGCTTGGTGACAGTGCCGGAAACCTGCGTGCCCACATTGACCAGAACCACCGGATTGAGCGTGCCGTTGGCCGAGACGGTTTGCGTGAGATCGCCATTTTCGATGGCTTGCAGCTTGTAGCGCTGTTCGGGTGTCTGCGCCGCACTGCTCAGAACCCAGTTAATGCCGGCGCCAATGAGGGCCAGGGCGATCAGGGCGAAGAGGGATTTCTTGAGCATCGGTTTCATGGGGATTTCACACCTTGGTTTTTGCTTGCAACGGGGCTCAGCAGGCTGCTGTCGAGTACGCCAACGGCCTTGGCCAGCGAGGCGCGCGAGACGTGCCAGTCGAGCAGCGCCTGGATGCGTTGCAGGCGGGCGGACGCCAGTGCGCTCTGGGCATTGAGTACATCGAGAATGCTGCCGACGCCGGCCTTGTAGCGGCCAAACGCGACGCGTTCCGATTGTTCGGCGCTGGCCAGCAGATCGATTGTCGTCCTGATCGTCTGGGTGGCGGTGATCAGGCTCTGGTAGGCATTCCAGACATCGAGTGCAACCTGCAGGCTGAGGTTATCGCGCTGTGCTCCACTCACTTCGGCATTGGCCTGCGCCGAGCGCACCTGGTAGGTGGTCGAAAAACCCGAAAACAGAGGCAGTGTCAGGGTCAGACCGATCGAACTGCTGTTGCTGGTGACGTTGCCGGTATCCAGCCAGCTCGGGCCGGCGCCCACCGAAAGCTTCGGCAAACCGGAGGCGAGGGTGTAATCGACGTTCGCTTGCGCGGCTTTGACTCGCGCTTCGGCGGCCATCAGATCGGGGCGACGTTGTCGGGCTTCGACAATCAGCGCGTCGATGTCGCGTTCAAACGAAGCCTCGGGATTGATTGCGGGAATGTCGACGAGCTTGAGCGGCTGATTGGCGTCCAGCCCCATCACGTTGGCCAGCGTACCGAACGTGATCTTGAGCACACCTTCGCTCCTGATGCGGTTGAGCGTGGCTTGCGACCAGGCCGTCTGCGCCAGCAGCCGGTCGGCCGGTGTGCCGCTGCCCACCTTGTAGCGCACTTCGGCGGCGGACAAACTTTCGCGGCTGGCTTTTTCCGATTCCAGTGCAGCGATCACGGCGGCACGCGCCGCCTGGGCGTTGTAGTAGGACTGGAGTGCGCTGAGGAAGACGTTTTGTACGGTCGAATCGAGCGTCGAAATCGCCGCACTGAGCAACTGGCGGGCGATTTCAAGGTTGGCCGAGCGGGCGCCAAAGTCGTATATCAACCAAGAGAGGGTCAGCGAGGCACTGCGCTGATTGACGTTCTGCAAATCGATGCGATACCGGTCGGTGCTGACCCTGCCGTCAAGGCTGGGCAGGTAATCGGATTGTGCGACACCGACCTGTGCCGCCTGCGCGCGGGCATTGGCCCACGCCTCGCGCGTTCTCGGGTTCTGGCACAGCGCCAGGTCGACGACCTCGATCACGCCATAGCTTGCTCCAGCAGGCAGTGCTTTGCATGGCACAAAACTGCCGTCAGCCGATGGGTAGAGCAGGGGGCGTGTGATCGCCTGGGTGTCGAATGGATCGAGTGGGCCAATGGCCCTCGCGTCAGGCGCCAGCATGCTGGCGAGAATGGCGACAATCAGTAATGGGAAACGCAAATGCATTGGTTTGTTGAATTGGATCGGCGCTGGGGTCAGGTTTTCCACTAGTATAGCGGCCTTCATTCTTTCCCTTGTACGCCAGCGTGACGAGCTGTGAGTAAATGTTAGCGGCAGCGCCTGCGAGTTTCTGGATACCAGGCAGATACCAGGCAGATATTAGGCAGATACCAGGCAGATACCAGGCAGTACGGTAAATTTGTTCTAACGCTAACTGGATTCCGGGCTTGACCCGGAATCCAGTTCCTATATCAAAACAGTTTTACTAACCTCTTGATCAGATGTACAAATCTGGATTCCGGTCTTCGCCGGAATGACGACTGGTTTTTAGAACAAATTTACCCTGTACCAGGCAGATACCAGGCAGATACCAGGCAGATTCCCATGGCACTCAAGGCAACAATTTTCAAGGTCGATCTGGCGCTCGCCGATCTGGATCGCAACGTTTACGAAAACTTTTCGTTGACGCTCGCCCGGCACCCTTCCGAAAACGACACTCGCATGATGGTGCGCCTGCTGGCCTTCATGCGCTTTGCGGAGCATTCGCTGGACTTCGGCAGAGGGCTGTCGAGCGACGAAGAGCCCGACCTCTGGTGCAAGGATCTGACCGGGGTGATCGATCTGTGGATCCAGGTCGGTCAGCCCGACGAGCGCTGGTTGCGCAAGGCCTCGGGCCGCTCCGGGCGGGTCGTGGTGTTTTCCTACGGCGGCCGGGTGGCGGAAATGTGGTGGGAGCAAAATCGTGCGACGCTTGAAAAGTTGCCGAATCTGACGATATTCAGGCTGTCAGCTGAAAGCACGCAAGCGCTGGCGGCATTGGCCAGGCGCGCGATGAGCCTGCAGTGCATGATCCAGGACGGCGAGATGCTGATTACGGGTGAGGGAGAGCCGGTTCGTATCGAGCCGGCACTGGTCTTCGGCAGCCCCTGAAAATTCCCGCCACACGGGTTTATCGTTGCTGCTGATGCTGCTTCATCATCTCGGTGATGTTTACGCCGCCCATGTTCGGCATGATGACATCGCCAGGCTTCTGGCCGGGCTTGCACGGGCCGAGCCAGCGTGCGTCCAGTGCCATGCTGGATTCGCTCATGCCGTGCATGGGCGGGCTGAATTGCGTCTTCATTGTCCCCTTGTAACTGGAATCAAACGCGCCTTCAAAGACGCCGTCGGTGGTTGCCGTCGAACCATCCATCTTGCATACGGAATGAATGATCACTTTGCTGCCTGAGGTTTTGACATCCATGACGCTGCAATTCTGCTTGCTGTCCTTGGCTTTCTGCTGCATGAGGTTGTCGGTGTTCTGGTCGATGCACTGTTGCATCGGGCCCATGCCAGGAGATCCGTTGAGGCGCATGTTGATTTCCCATAGCCCGGATTTGCGCTTGGGCATGTCGCCGGCCAGTGCAGCCCCCGCCAGGCTGGTGGTAACGAGAGCGAAAACGAACAGGGAGAACGTACTGCGGATGGGGTTACGGAATTTCATGGTTGCTCCTTGGGTAGAGAATGCAGGAAGGTTCGAGTGGAATATTAAACCCAAACTTCATTTCACGAGCAGTTTGCCGAGGCAATCACCGATACCCCCGGACATCTGTTGTCGCAGT
>JAYSZS010000105.1:0-5145 GCA_043737935.1 Propionivibrio sp.
GATGACGACAATAAGCAGCCAACGCCGAAGCTAACGCCCGCAAACTCGTTGCCGACGGCGCCTTCATCCTGTTCGGCTCCATTGAAGGCGGGCCATCGAATGCTGTCATGAAAGTTGCCAATGAATTCAAGGTCCCGTTTTTCGGCCCGATGGCCGGCTCACCCACCTTTCGTCGACCTCATCAACCTTATGTCTTTCCGGTTCGTGCCGAGCATCGCGATGAATTCCGCGCACTCATGACATGGGGGAAAACGACCGGCCTCGACGGTTGGATTCTTGTACTCCGACACCGATGTGGGTAACGCACACCTGGAAAACGTCAAACTGCTTGCCGGTAAACTTGGCTCACGGATTGTGGCGCCCATACCGTTCAAGAGCGATGTCACTGATGCACAACTCAATGAAAGTCAGCGTCATCGCCGCAAAACAACCTGGGATTTTCTTCAACCATGGATCGAGTGATATCTATCAGAAACTGATAGCCAAAGCCAAAGCGGCCGGTCTGACGACAAGTTTCATGGGGGTTAATTCCGGTTCGATACAAATTGTGCACAGTCTCGGTTCGCTGGCCAGGGACATGGTGTTCACTCAGGTCGTTCCCAACCCCATGCAACGAAAGCATGTGATATCGCAGGAGTACCAGGATGCAATGCGCAAGTCTGTAAACAAGTCTGAATACAGCTATGGTGGGCTCGAAGGTTTCATGACCGCCAAGGCTCTGGTTACGGCTCTTCGCGCCACGGGGCGGGATCTTGGCCGCTCCGGCTTGATCAAGACACTGGAAAGCTCGCGCTTCGACCTCGGGGGCGTTTCGGTTCGCTACGCCCCTGGCGACCATATGGGTTCCGGGTTCGTTGACCTGTCAATCGTCAGCCGCGACGGACTGTTTGTGCATTAGCGTTCAAAGAGTTTGACGCCTTGTTTGTGCATGGTGACGAGGTAGATACCAAAGTGGTCCGAGACATTTCCCTCTACATCTCCGTTCACCTGTTAGAACCAGTAGATCGGTATAGCGCAACGTCCTCCAGGAGGATTTGCTTCGCATCACAAACCGAGGTCAGCAAACGTCAAGGCTGTTGTCGGGTTACGCCTTGCAGGCTAAACCGACCTACGCAACTTGCAATATTTCGCCGAAGTAACGATGCACATGGTTCATGTTTCTTTAAAACAGCGCTTCAAACAGCCCGGCACCCCCCATGCCAGTGCCGATGCACATGGTGACCATGCCGTAGCGTTGCCTGGTTCGCTGCAAGCCATGCACCAGGGTTGCCGTGCGGATCGCGCCGGTCGCGCCCAGCGGGTGTCCGAGGGCGATGGCGCCACCGAGCGGATTAACCCTGGCCGGGTCGAGTTCGAGCGTGCGCATGACGGCCAGCGCCTGCGCGGCAAAGGCTTCGTTGAGCTCGAACCAGTCGATCTCCGCCTTGTTCACCCCGGCCTGCCTGAGCACGCGCGGGATGGCCTCGATCGGGCCGATACCCATGATTTCGGGCGGCACCCCGGCTACCGCAAAACCGGCAAAGCGCGCCAGCGGCTTGAGGTTGAACTGGTTGAGAATGTTCTCTGAAACAAGCAGCACGGCAGCCGCACCATCGGACATCTGCGAACTGTTGCCGGCCGTTACCGAGCCGCGTGCGGCAAACACCGGCTTGAGTTTGGCCAGTCGCTCCAGCGAGCTATCCGGGCGCGGCCCTTCGTCGGTGTCGGCGATAAAGTTCTTGATCGTCACTTCGCCGGTCTTCAGATCCGGCCCTCGCGCCTGGACTGAAAAGGGCGAGATTTCAGCCTTGAAGTGTCCGGCGGCAATCGCCGCACATGCCTTCCGATGCGAAGCCACGGCGAAGGCATCCTGGTCTTCGCGCGAGATCTTCCACTGCGTTGCCACCTTCTCGGCGGTCAGCCCCATGCCGAAGGCGATGGCGTAGTTCTCCTCCTTCTCGAAGAACGCCGGATTAATGGCGATCTTGTTGCCCATCATCTGGTTCAGCAGCGACATGGTTTCGGTACCGGCAGCGATCATCACGTCGGCTTCGCCGAGGCGAATGCGGTCGGCGGCCATCGCCACCGCCTGCACGCCGGAGGCGCAAAAGCGGTTGATGGTGATGCCCGGCACCGTATTCGGCAGGCCGGCCAGCAGCAGGCCGATACGGGCGACGTTCATTCCCTGCTCGGCTTCGGGCATGGCACAGCCGACGATGACGTCTTTGACCAGCGCCGGATCAAGCCCCGGCGCCAGCGACATGACCGACTTGATGGCATGCGCCAGCATGTCGTCCGGACGAACGTGCCCGAACATTCCCTTGCGTTTGGCCACCGGCAGACGCGTCGCGGCGACGATATAGGCTTCCTGAATCTGTTTGCTCATAGTGTCTCCAAAATCTTGAACCACAAAGTCACCAAGTACACAAAGGAAACACCTAGAATGACTTGGTGAAACTTGGTGAACTTTGTGCCTTGGTGGTTAGCATTTAGTTTCTAAGCGGCTTGCCCGTTTCCAACAGATGCCGGATGCGTTGCTGGGTTTTTTCGTTTTTCAGCAGTTCGACGAAGAGCTTGCGTTCAACCGTCAGCAACCACTGCTCATCGACCAGCGAACCGGTTTCAATATCGCCGCCGCACAGCGCCGTTGCCGCGCTTCTGGCAACGAGATAGTCATGCGCGGAAATCATTCCGCCCTCTTTCATGTTGGCCAGCATCATTTCGCAGTTGGCAATGCCGGTACGCCCCGCCACCTTGATGTTGCGCGGCGAAAGCTTGGGGTAGTAGCCAGCTTCGGCCATGCCGCGTGCTTCGCGCAGTGCGACGTAGAGCAACTCGTTAGCATTAAACACAATACGGTCCGATTCGAGGACAAAGCCCAGCTCCTTCGCCTGCACGGCGCTTTTGGAAACGTTGGCCATGGCGATGGTCATGAAGACCGGCTGGATGAACTCGAAGGGATCATTGCCGCCTGTCCTCGCCGCACTCTGCCAAGCACGGAGGGCAAACTCCTTGCAGCCACCACCGGCCGGAATCAGGCCGACACCGGCCTCGACCAGACCGATGTAGCTTTCCAGAGCGATCACCCGGCTGGCGCAGTGCATCAGAAACTCACAGCCACCGCCCAGGGCCATGCCCTGCACGGCCGCAACGACCGGCACCTTGGCATACTTCAGCGCCATCGAGACCTTCTGGAACTCGGCCACATAGCCTTCTAGCAGATCGAACTGCCCGGCATTGATCGCCTCGGTCACCTCCTTGAGGTTGGCGCCAAAAGCAAACGGCGCCTCATGCCAGACGACTACGCCCTGGTAGTCGGCCTCGGCCCGGACTATCGCTTCCTGCATACCGATGATCACATCGCGACCCAGCGTGTGGTTCTTCGATTTGATGCTGATGAGGGCGATTTCGCTATCGACCTGCGGCAGCGTCCATAGACGTACCCCTTCGTTCTCCCAGACCGTCGTTCCGGTGACGGCTTTCTCGCCCAGCACGAGCTCGGGAAAAATCTGCCGCTGATAGGCCGGCAAGGCCGAACGTGGCTTGATGGCATCGGAACTCGCGGAATACGATCCTACGGCGGAATGCACACCGTCGCGGGCAAAAACCCAGGCCGGAAGTGCGGCCTGGCTCATCGCCCGACCGCCGTCGATATCGGCCTTGACGGCTTCGGCAATGGTTTTCCAGCCGGCGGCCTGCCAGCTTTCGAATGGCCCCTGCGTCCAGCCGAAACCCCAGCGCATGGCGAAATCCAGATCGCGGGCGTTGTCGGCAATAGCGGCCAGGTGGAAAGCAACGTAATGAAAGATGTCGCGGAAGATGGCCCACAAAAACTGCGCCTGGAGATGCGTGCAGGCCCGCAATTGCGCAAACTTCTCGGCCGGATTGCGGTTCTTCAGGATGGCCAGCACCTCTGGTGCAATTTCGCCTGCTGTGTCCCGATAGCCTTGCGTTGCCAGGTCGAGCACGCTAATCGCCTTGCCTTCCTTCCTGAAAATGCCACCGCGCGTTTTCTGCCCGAGCGCGCCCTGCCCGATCAAGGTTGACAGCCAGGTGGGTGTAGTGAAGAAGCCGTGCCACGGATCGGGAGTGTCACCCCCCAGCGTGTCCTGCATCGTCTTGATCACGTGCGCCAGGGTATCGAGGCCGACCACGTCGGCGGTGCGATAGGTAGCACTCTTCGGACGGCCAATGATCGGGCCGGTCAGTGCGTCGACAACATCGAAGCCGAACCCGAACTGTTGCGTGTGGTGCATCACGGCGAGAATCGAAAAGACGCCAACCCGGTTGGCGACGAAGTTCGGCGTATCCCTGGCGCGAACAATGCCTTTGCCAAGCCGCGAAACCAGCCACGATTCGAGTTTGTCGAGTCGTTCCGGCGCTGTGCTGCGCGTGGCGATCAACTCGACCAGGTGCATGTAGCGCGGCGGGTTGAAAAAATGAATGCCGCAGAACTGCGCACGCATGGCCTCGGGCAACCCTTCCGAAAGGCGGTTGATCGACAGACCGGAGGTGTTCGAAGCGACAATGGCTTGCGGCGAAATGAAGGGGGCGATCTTGCGATACAGATCGTCTTTCCACTCCATCTTCTCGGCGATGGCCTCGATGATCAGATCACAGTCCTTGAGCTGCTCAAGGTGCTGCTCATAATTGGCGGCATCGATGTAGGCGACGCGATCCTTGCCGGCTAGCGGCGAGGGTTCAAGCTTCTTCAACCCGTCGATGGCTTTCCTGACGATCCCGTTGGGATCGACTGTACTGGCCGGTAGATCAAACAGCACGACCGGCACTTCGGCATTGGCCAGATGCGCGGCAATCTGCGCGCCCATCACACCCGCCCCGAGTACGGCGGCCTTGCGAACGATAAAGTTGCTCAAAATTTCCTCCTTGAGAATATTGTTTGCACCCGAACGGAAAGCGCAACATCAATCCCGTCACCATTATTAAAACGAACGTTTGAATTATAGAAGCTTAACGGCTCAGGTCAACATAAAACTGAAAAATATCCGAAGTTCGCTAATCGCTGGAAAACGATGGGTAACACATTAGTTTATTTGCATCTAATCTCCTCTAGGGAATCACCGAACAAGTCATCGCAGCCAGGCGGCGGCAAAAAATTTGGACGACATTGTGAAGCAAAAGCAGTTTTTATTGAATAAACGAGCG
>JAYSZS010000106.1:0-5135 GCA_043737935.1 Propionivibrio sp.
AGCAGCCTGGGTGGCCGCATTGAAACTGTTTCCACACCCGGCCACGGGACTGAGTTCTGCATTTACATTCCGCTGACGCTGGCGGTAACCAAAGCGCTACTGGTGCGAGCCGGCAGCAAACGCTATGCCATCCCCTCAGTGATGATCGAGCAGGTGCTCGATCTCAAGGAAGCCGTACTGACCCGCATTCGCGATGCGGGCAAAGCTGAATGGATGGGACAGCACTATCCCTTCAGTTTCCTGCCGCATCTGCTCGGTGACTCATCGGCCCGGCCCGAACAGCATCGCCAGTACTGGATCCTGCTGCTGCGCAGCGGTACGCGACGGATTGCAGTTCAGGTCGATGAACTGCTTGGCAACCAGGAAATCGTCGTCAAGAATATCGGCCCCCAACTCGCCCGGGTTATCGGCGTTGATGGGGCGACCGTGCTGGGCAACGGCCAGGTCGTACTGATCCTCAACCCGGTGGCACTAAGCACTCGCACAGTGACAGGCGAATCCGTCCATGCTGCGGCAACGCCTGCCCTCACTGACGGCGAGACGGCCACTGCCACGCTGCCGACAGTCATGGTGGTCGATGATTCATTGACCGTGCGTAAAATTACCAGTCGCCTGCTGGCGCGTGAAGGCTATCAGGTCATACTCGCCAAGGACGGTGTCGATGCGCTGGAGCATTTGCTCGATGTGATTCCCGACGTCATGCTGGTCGATATCGAAATGCCGCGCATGGACGGTTTCGACCTGACCCGGAACATACGGGCCGACGATCGCCTGAAGGCTATTCCGATCATCATGATCACCTCGCGCACTGCCAGCAAGCACCGCAACTACGCTTTTGAAATCGGTGCCAATCAGTACCTTGGCAAGCCCTATCAGGAAGATGAATTACTGCAACTGGTGGCGAGATACGTCAAGCAACAACGGCACGCTTGACCACCGCGTAGCGTTCCAGCGTCCTCAGCCTCGCCTGCCCGTGATCTACGATGGGTAGCGGCGTATCCCGCCCGACAATCACCCCGCAGGCCGACTGCTCGGCGGCATTCATGTGCCACGGCGCGTGAATGAATTTGTCCGGCACCGCAGCCAGCTCCGGCAGGTAACGACGGATAAATCGTCCGTTCGGGTCAAAACGTTCGGATTGAGTCAGCGGATTGAAAATGCGGAAATACGGCTGCGCATCGCATCCGCTGGACGCCGCCCATTGCCAGCCGCCATTATTGGCTGACAGATCGAAATCATTCAGTTGTCTGGCAAACCAGGCTTCACCCCAACGCCAGTCAATGCCCAGATCCTTGGTCAGAAACGAGGCAGAAACCATACGCAGACGGTTGTGCATGTAGCCCGTGCCGTTCAACTGACGCATCGCCGCATCGACCAGCGGGTAGCCGGTTCTCGCCTCACACCACGCGGCAAACAGGCGCTCTGCCTGTTCACCTTGCTCCCAGACAATCCGATCGTATTCCGGCTTGAACGAGCGTTCAACGACCTGCGGGAAATGATCGAGAATCATGAAATAAAAATCGCGCCAGATCAGTTCCGAAAGCCAGGTTGAAGCGCCTTCATCACCGGCACGTGCACCTTCGGTGCAAGCGATCGAAACCAGGTCACGAATTGAAACGGTCCCGAAGCGCAGGTGTACCGATAAATAGGAGACGCCCTTGATCGCCGGATAATCGCGTTGTTCCCGATAACGCCGAATGCGCTGGCGAAAGTCGTCAACCAGAAGCCGTGCGCCCGAGAGGCCGGGAACGATGCCTAGCTGTCGCAAATTGCCTGGCTTGAAGCCTATTTCCTGAAGCGAGGGAACGCCACTTGCACTCGGCGGCATGAGCAGCCGGCCACTTTCGCCCGTATGGGCCGCCAGATCGTCATCAGTCAGGCGCTTCAGCCATGAATTCTTGTAGGGTGTAAAAACGGTATAAAGTCGTCCGGCCAGGGTCAGCACCTCGGGGCCAGCGAAAACCACCTGGTCCTTGAATAACTCAAAGCCGATCCCCAGATCGGCCAGAGCCGCCGCAACCTTCCCATCCCGCGCCTTGGCCTGCGGCTCGTAATCGCGGTTGGCGAACACTGCCTTTACACCTAGCTCACTG
The DNA here is from genome assembly GCA_043737935.1 of Propionivibrio sp. GTDB lineage: Bacteria > Pseudomonadota > Gammaproteobacteria > Burkholderiales > Rhodocyclaceae > Propionivibrio. The sequence continues at coordinate 2,094 of JAYSZS010000106.1, forward strand.
GCCAGCCGAGGAATCTCGCTGGACGCCCACGCGTGGCGAACAATCAGGCCGCCGCCGCGCTGGCGCAAGGCCACATCGAGTTCGACCAGCGACTCACGAATAAACTCGACGCGGCGATCCGTCCGTGAAGGCAGTGCCTCCAGGATTTCACTATCGAAGACGAATGCGCAATGAACGCCTTGTGCGCGCCGCAGCCCCTCGCAGAAGGCCACATGATCGGTGTCGCGCAGATCGCGACGAAACCAGACAAGAACAGAATCGAGCATTGTTTACCTTTGTATCTGCCGCCGTCGGCGATTAGAATAGACGCATCATGAACAGCATCAACCTGACCGACCATTTTCTCATTGCCATGCCGGCCATGGACGATCCTTACTTTTCTAAATCCCTGATCTACATTGCCGAACATAACGATCAGGGTGCACTAGGCCTCATTGTAAACCGCCCGATCAACATGAATCTGGCGACTCTCTTCGAAAAAATCGACGTGCCGTTTGAATCCGTAGAGTCCACTAACCTGGCCAATCTGCCGGTCTTTTTCGGCGGGCCGGTACAAACCGATCGTGGCTTTGTTCTGCATCGACCGGTCGGCGACTGGCAATCGACGCTGGCGGTCAATCAGGACGTTGGCCTGACCAGTTCGCGCGATGTCCTGCAGGCCGTTGCCCGCCAGGGTCAACCGCACGAAATCGTCGTGACGATCGGTTATTCCGGCTGGGGAGCCGGTCAGCTTGAATACGAACTAGCACAGAATGCCTGGCTCACGGTGCGGGCCGATCCGCACATTCTGTTTGACCTTCCCTACGACGAAAGGCTCCCGTCAGCGATGGAGAGTCTCGGTATCGATTTCACCCATCTTGCCGAGCACGCCGGACATGCCTAAATCTGCCAATGACCCCGCCGGGCCCCAGCGCGGTACGGTACTCGCTTTTGACTTCGGCGAAAAACGAATTGGCGTCGCTGTGGGCGAGCGGGAGCTTGGGCAGGCGCACCCGCTGACGACGATTCGCAGCGAAGCCAATGCCGAGCGCTTCGCCGCCATCGCCGCACTGATCGGTGAATGGCAACCTGCCCTTTTGATCGTCGGTCTGCCGGTCGCCCTCGACGGCACAGCGCACGCCATGACTGCGCGCAGCATTCGTTTCGCCAACCAGTTACGTGGCCGCTTCGGCCTGGCCGTCGAATACGCCGAAGAACGGCTCAGTTCCGTCGAGGCCGAAGAACGGCTGCGCGATTGCGGACACAAGGCAAAAAGCGCTAAGGAGCACCTTGACGCGGCGGCCGCCCAGATCATCCTGCAATGTTTTTTTGAACGCATTGCCGAAGACGCAAGGGATCGCAAACACCATGTCACTCACCAAGCTGCCTGACGCCGAAGCGCAATGTGCCGAACTGGCTGAACTGATCCGCCCGCATTTGCAGGCGAACACCGTGCTGGTCGGCATTCACAGCGGTGGCGCCTGGATTGCCCGTCGTTTGCGTGAATTGCTCGATCTGCCTGGCGAAATCGGCCTGATCAACGTATCCTTTTACCGCGACGATTTTGGCGAGAAAGGTCTGCATCGGCAAATCAAGCCGACCTCGATTCCCTTCGACGTGGAAGGCCGCTCGCTGATTCTCGTTGACGATGTGTTATTCACCGGTCGTACCACGCGCGCTGCAATCAACGAGTTGTTCGATTACGGTCGTCCGGCCGGCATCAAGCTCGCCGTGCTCGCCGATCGCGGCGGACGCGAGCTGCCGATCTATGCCGAGTTCTGCACCTGGAAACCCGAACTGGGAGAAGCCGAAGAACTGGTGCTTGAGCCTGACGCGACGGGGCGGCTGCAATGGAGGCGTGCCGAGCATGCATAAACCGGCGTGGCCCAACCCACCGCATCGCAATCCACAACTCAACGCCAACGGCGAACTGAACCACCTGTTATCGATCGATGGCTTGCCGCGTGAAGTACTGACGCAAATCCTCGACACCGCGTCGAGCTTCCTCGAAGTCTCCGACCGTGACGTAAAGAAGGTGCCGCTGTTGCGCGGCAAGAGCGTTTTCAATCTCTTCTTCGAGAATTCAACACGCACGCGTACCACCTTCGAGATCGCCGCCAAACGGCTTTCCGCCGACGTCATCAACCTGGACGTAAGCCGATCCTCAACCGCCAAGGGCGAAACCCTGCTCGACACCATCGACAACCTGGTGGCCATGCATGCCGACATGTTTGTTGTCCGCCACGCCGCCTCCGGCGCGCCCTACCTGATCGCCGAACATCTGCAGCGTATTGGCCGCTTCGATGTGCACGTGGTCAATGCCGGAGACGGGCGCCATGCGCACCCGACGCAGGGGCTGCTCGACATCTACACGATCCGCCATTACAAGAAGGATTTGACCCATCTGACCGTCGCCATCGTGGGCGACATTCTGCACTCACGCGTCGCCCGCTCCGACATTCATGCGCTGACCACCTTCGGTACAGGCGAAGTTCGCGTTGTAGGCCCGCAAACCCTTCTCCCGGTGGCCGTTGAAAAAATGGGCGTGCGTGTTTTCCACGACCTGAGCGATGGGCTCAGGGACTGCGATGTGATCATCATGCTGCGCCTGCAGAACGAGCGTATGAATGGCGCGCTACTGCCTTCCGCCCGCGAATACTTCGACTGTTACGGACTGACGCCGAAAACGCTGGCGCTGGCCAAAGCGGACGCCATCGTGATGCATCCGGGGCCGATGAATCGCGGTGTGGAAATCGATTCCGAGGTAGCCGACGGGTCGCAGGCAGTCATCCTGCCGCAGGTTACCTTCGGCATCGCGGTGCGCATGGCGGTCATGAGCATACTGGCGGGGAACTGAGGTGATGCGCGACGAATTGAACGACACAAGAATCCACATCAGGAACGGCCGGCTGATCGACCCAAAAAATGGCCTCGACGAAATGGCCGATGTGTTTATTGCCAACGCCCGCATCGCAGCCATCGGTCAGCCCCCGACCGATTTCACTGCCGAGCGGACGCTTGATGCCAGCGGCCTGATTGTCTGCCCCGGACTAGTCGATCTGT
>JAYSZS010000107.1:0-11284 GCA_043737935.1 Propionivibrio sp.
AGGCCAGCAGGGTGGCAGGGGAAGCCTCAAGATGAAACAGGTCGGCGATCAGTTGCGAAGCGCGGCCGTAGGGTAGCAACTGACCTTGCGTCAGATGCATCCCCAAGGCGCGGACATTCGAACCGTATTGCACCGCTTCGGTGACCCCCGACGGGAACGTACTGACATGCTCCCACCCGCAGGTGCAGCGTACGATACTCGAGCACGTGGTAATGCACCGCCAGTAGGTCAAACACTGGCCGTCGTTCGGCGATTCTTGCCTCTGACGCGGACAGGGACGCATCGCAGACGCAGCGATCGGGAAGCGGGCACTCTCCGATTTCGTCGGGTTCGCTTGTCCGCTCAAGTGTCTGCCCGGGGTGCCCGGCTTGCCCCGCTTTCTTTCCTGAAGGCCGGCGCAGCGATTGAGTCTTTTTCGCGTACCCATCCGACGAGGGGGTTTGCTGGAGTTGTGACTATTCTTCGACCCCTGCGCTTCAAGTTCCGCGAGTCGTGCAAAAAGGTGGTGGATCAGTTCGTCCTTCTGATCCGAAGTCATCGTCGAGAGGTCTGGAAGCTCATGCCTGAGATAAAGTATCGCCGTAACTAACTGAAATTCATGCATGACTCAACAGTCACAAAAACGGCTTCATCCATTGCTGTTGTTGGGGTTGAGGAGTTTTCGGTCAAACACCAATTACGTCCTGGCAAGTGTGAAACTCCGAAAGTAAAATAATAAACATAAAGTAAACAGTGGGTTACGATATCTGTCGCTGCTTGACGACAGCCCAAGTCGCTGAGTCTGCGGGAATTTGAAAAATAGAACGGCAATCCTGTCGCTTTTACCCGACAGATTCAGGGTCAAATCCACACTGAAAAATAGGGCATCCAGAGTAGACGACTGTTTTTTAGACGTTATTCAAGCCTGGCACGGACTTCGCTCTAACTTCTCGACTACTGTCTCCCGGTCTTCGTTTTCACCTTATACAAAAGGAAAATCCATGTTCAACAAACCCGGCGCCTTTGGCCGCAACGATCCCCGCAGTGATCCAATTACCCTACGCGACGCCCCACCCGTACCTGGTTCCGGATCGCCGCCTGCCGTGACCCCATCCGACAAAAACGTGAATGCCATAAAGGAAACTACCGCAAATCCCGCTGTCGCCCAGTCCACAAGCACCACATCGCTGGTGAATACCCCTTTATCTCTCACCGCCGCCACCAAGGAATCGTCTACTGGCGATAACGTGATGGGTGCGCGCCTGATCGTTGGTCCCGATGTCAAGCTCAAGGGCGCCGAAATCCTCGACTGCGACACGCTGGTGGTCGAAGGACGGGTTGAGGCGACGATGGACAGCCGGGTCATCCGGATCGCCGAGAAGGGCTCTTTCGCCGGCAAGGTCAGCATTGACATCGCCGAGATCCTTGGCACCTTTGAAGGCGAACTGACGGCCCGTTCTCAACTGATCATTCATTCGACCGGGCGGGTGAGCGGCACGATTCGCTACGGCAAACTGGTGATCGACGAGGGCGGAGAACTGTGCGGAGATATTAACGTACTTTCCGAAAAAGTGGCCTCCCAGCCCCGACCGGTGATTGAGCCCTTCGTCGCATTAAGCGCGGCGACCGGTTGAGCAAGCGCGAAAAACAATCATGCTGACTGCTATCAACGCCATCCGGCTACAGGACAGGTCTATATCCCTGGATGGACAGTTCAGTGGTTCGCTCGACAAAGTCTATCGAGCGTTCCGGGAGCGGTCGCACTCTCGTGGATACCACATACGCCCGGCGCGCACCCCGCACCAGCATGGCCTGGCCGGAATGCTGGTGCGGCGGATGTACTCGGGGCGTGGTTATAGCACCGAATCGCTAGCGCACCGACTTGACGACCCGAACCGGGTAACCCTAGCTGCCTGGTATGCCGATGATGTTGTGGCGACCCTGACCTTGGGCCGGGATTCGACCGACGGCTTGCTTGCCGATGCGCACTATGCCAGAGAAATTACCAGTCTGCGTCGCCCAAACCGGATTGTGTGTGAAGTCACAAGGTTGGCAGTCAACCCGGCTTTCAGCAACCGGGTGTTGCTGACGACCCTCTTTCAGGCCGCGCTGCTTTACGGAAAGGATATCTTTACGGGGAGCGATGCCGTGATCGAGGTCAATCCGCGGCACGCCCGCTACTATCAGCGCCTGCTCGGTTTCCAAAAGATCGGCAACTTGCGGCAGTGCCCGCGTGTAAACGCGCCTGCGGTTTTGCTGCATCAGGAACTGGACGGCATTGTCATCCCGAACAGCAATCCACTCAACTCATTCAGCAGCAGTGATTTTAATCAATTCGCGGCCACCGGCTGAGACCAATTCACTTTATTACCTCATGCACATCGCCATCCATAACAAGCGGCTTCCGGCAATGGCTTTCGCTCAGGGCGGGCAGGTCAGGCGGTTGCGCGACGAAGCGGGTCGACTGCTGCCCTCGTTGCGACCGCTGTGGGGGCTGCTGCCGCGCTGTCGGGGTTACGACATTCGCCCGGTGCGAACGATACTTCATCATGACGCGACCTGTATGCTGGTGCAGCAGTCGCATGTCTGGCGCGGCGATAACCGCGAATCGCACGGGCAGCGGATGGACGATCCGAACCGGGTAATCCTTGCCGCCAAGCAGTACGATGAGCTGGCAGCGACGCTGATGCTTAATCGCGATTCCCCAGAGGGCTTGCTGGCGGATTCGCTCTACGCACCGGAACTTGCCAGATTGCGCCGCCCGAAGCGGATCGTCTGTGAAGTTTCGAGGCTGGCGGTGGACCCGAATTTCAGCTCTCGCGACTTGCTGATCGCACTTTTTCAGGCGGCGTTTCAGTACGCGAGGGATTTTTTCGCGGCCAGCGATGTCCTGATCGAAGTCAATCCGCGCCATGCCCGCTATTATCAGCGTCTGCTAGGCTTCAAACTGATCGGCAGGCAACGGCAGTGCCGACGCCTTGATGCACCTGTGGTGCTCCTGCATCAGGAGATCGATGGCATGGTCATGCCAGGTGCCTGAGCAACCAGAGATGAGATCCAAATACTCGCCAAGCTTGGTGTTGCGTCTGTCGCGCTTGACTATGGTTTATTGAAAAATCATGTTCAGCCGGAATCACCTATTGGCGAGATTTTCCGGGCGGTGTTGACTTTACGCTCTTGCGCATCAGGGTACTTTTTCCGAACAGGCTCTCGATAAGGTCGACGGCCAGTTCTGCGGTCTGGTTACGTACGTCGAGGGCGGGATTGAGTTCGACCACGTCGAGCGAAGCCAGCAGCCCGCTGTCGGCGATCATCTCCATACACAGTTGCGCTTCGCGGTAGGTCGGGCCTCCGCGCACGGTGGTGGCGACGCCCGGCGCGATGTCGGGGTCGAGGAAGTCAACGTCGAGACTGACGTGCAGGTGGGTGTCCGGGACGATCAGCGCGAGCGCCAGTTCCATGGTGTGGCGCATGCCCATCTCGTCGATAAAGCGCATGTCGAAGACCTCGATGCCTATATCATGCACCCGGCGCTTCTCGCCTTCATCGACGCTGCGGATGCCGATCTGGCGAAGGTCCCTGGGGTTGAGCACGGGGGTGTGGCCGCCCAGTCCGATCAGCTCCTGCGGGCCGTGGCCGCACAAGTAGGCGACGGGCATGCCGTGGATGTTGCCGCTCGGCGTCAGGGTAGCGGTGTTGAAGTCGGCATGGGCGTCGAACCACAGCACACGCAGTTTCCTGCTCCGTTCGCGGCAATGGCGGGCGACGGCGCTGATCGAGCCGATGCTCAGCGAAATGATCGCCGCCAAACAGGATCGGCAGCCGATCGGCCTTGAGCTCTTCGTACACGGCATCGTGCAGCAAACGGCTCCAGTGCACGACTTCGGGCAGGTGCCGGAAGCCATCGACGGCAGGCTGCCCGGGGTTGGCCGGCCCCGCGACATTGCCGCAATCGCGGACCTCGATCCCAAACTGCTCGATGGCCTGGGCGATACCCGCCACACGCAAGGCTTCCGGCGAACAAAGCCTGTGAAGCCGCACGGCAGCAGAATGAAAAGGCGCTGGCGCCGGATCGAGAGAAGCTGGCGAACGTGCCATCCGTATGTCGAAAGTGAAGCAAAAAATCTCCGGCTGCTTTCGCACGCATAAAGGTCCCGAAAACTTCGCCACATACGCTCTTACCTCGATACCCTGCAACAGGGGCACAACCTCCTCGACGCACTTCGATTTGCTTTTCAGGGCCACCCCCTCAGCCCGCGACAGGCTGAACTGTCAAAATTTCTGTTCATTAATGACCAAGTCAAAGCCTTCCAGAATAAATGCGCTCCCGTCATTCGCCCAGCCAACGCCGTGCCTTGGATTGGGCAACAGGACATGCTCGATCGCGTCCCGGCGTTGCATGATCAGTTGGCGTCGGTTAGCATCCTTTGAGCGGTCCTTATGATGCTGGCTTCACTATCCGCAACAGGCCAGAGACAGACCCCGCCACCCGGAAAAAAATGAGCGACACAACAGACAATCCTCTCCCGTCCACATGGCAACCGGCACTGACGCACAGCCGTTACCTGCGCCAGTTGCTCGAAGCCCGACCGGAGGTCGTCACCTGGCTGCACGAACATGCCGCTCGCCCCCTTGACGGCGAACTGATGCGTGAGTTTCTGCAGGCCGCAGCTCCGCTCGACGAAGTCGGCCTCAAGCGTGTGTTGCGCCAGCTCCGCCAGCGCATCATGGCGGCTCTCATGGTGCGCGACATCGGCGGCCAGGCAACGCTCGACGAAGTAGTCGAAAGCATGACGCAAATCGCCGATGTTTCAACCAACTTTGCCCTCGATTTTGTGCATCGCCGGCTCGTCGCCCAGTTTGGCGAACCGCTCGACAGCCAGGGGCAACCGCAGCGCCTGCTGGTGATCGGCATGGGCAAGCTCGGCGGACGCGAGCTCAACGTCTCCTCCGACGTCGACTATATTTTCATCTACCCCGAGGAAGGCGAAACCGCCGGCACCCCCGATGGCGGTCACCGGATCGATGCCTACGAGTTCTTCGTTCGCCTCGGCAAGCGCCTGATTGCCGTACTTGGCGAAATCACCGGCGACGGGCAGGTGTTCCGTGTCGACATGCGCCTGCGCCCGAATGGGGACTCGGGCCCACTGGTCTGTTCGCTTGTCTCGCTCGAAAACTACTTCATCACTCAAGGTCGCGAATGGGAGCGCTACGCCTGGATCAAGGCACGCGTGATGAACGAGGGTGACAATCTGCAAACGAAATGGCGCAGCGCGCTGGAACAAATCACGCGCGCTTTCATCTTCCGCAAGTATCTCGACTTTGGTGCGATCAACGCCATGCGCGACCTGCATGCCCAGATTCGCCGCGAAGTGGTACGCAAAGACATGGCCGACCACATCAAGCTGGGCCCCGGCGGCATCCGTGAAATCGAGTTCATGGCGCAGGTTTTTCAGTTGATTCGCGGCGGTCGTGAACCGGCCCTGCAGATTCATCCGACGCTCAAGGTGCTGCCGCTGCTCGTCGCACGCCGCCTGCTACCCGCCGATACCGAGCGCGAGCTGGTCGAAGCCTACGAATTTCTGCGTCGCCTGGAGCATCGCCTGCAATACGTCAATGACGCGCAGACTCATATGCTGCCAACCCGTGACGAAGAGCGCCAGGCGATCGCCGTGTCGATGGGCTTTACCGAATGGCCAGCCTTGCTGGCGACTCTCGACGCGCATCGGCAACTCGTTTCAAGGCATTTCGAGGCCATCTTTTCCGACCCGGATCAGGGCACGCATCGGCTGGCTGGACTGTGGTACGAACAGAGCGAAGGTGACGTCGCGCTGGAGATACTTTCGGAACTCGGTTTCCGCAAGCCGCAGGCCATGCTTGAACAACTCGGCAGCTTCCGCCAGAGTGCCAAGTACCTGCAGTTGCCGGCACAAAACCGCGAGCGACTAGATGCCCTCGGCCCGCGGCTGATCGAAGCGGCTGCCGCCACCAAAACACCGGACGCCACTTGGCAGCGCGGCCTCGATTTCCTGGCCACGATCAGCCGACGCGGAGCCTATCTCGCCCTCCTGCAGCAGAATCCGCAGACCCTGTCCAAGGTCGCTGAAATCATCGGAAGTTCGGGCTGGGCGGCCGACTTCCTGACCCAACATCCGATTCTGCTCGATGAGGTGCTCGACCCGCGCCTCTACGAAATTGCTACCGACTGGGCAAGTTTCTGCGCTGAACTGAACCGTCAACTCGCCGAGCACACCAGCGATACCGAACGCGAAATGGACATCCTGCGCGAAGCCCATCACGCTCAGGTCTTCCGCTTGCTGGCGCAGGACATTGCCGGCCTGCAAAGCGTCGAGCGCCTTGCCGACCATCTCACCGAACTGGCCGACATCGTGGTGATCACCACGCTCGACCTGTGCTGGAGCAAACTGAAAAACCGCCATCCGCATCCGGAACGCTCACCGAAATTCGCCGTCATTGCCTACGGCAAGCTGGGCGGCAAGGAACTCGGCTACGGCTCGGATCTTGATCTCGTATACCTGCACAACGATCCCGAGCCCGATATCGGCGAGTTGTATGCCCGCCTCGGCCAGCGCATGAGCACCTGGATGTCGAGCCGGACTTCGGCCGGCATGCTCTTCGACATCGACTTCCGCCTGCGCCCGAACGGTGAAGCGGGCATGTTGGTGAGCGCCTTCGACGCCTTCCGCGAGTACCAGATGAAAGACGCCTGGACCTGGGAGCATCAGGCCCTCACCCGCGCCCGTTTCTGTGCCGGCGAGCGCGAACTGGGCGAGCGCTTTGAAGCCCTGCGCATTGAAATCCTGCGCCAGCCGCGCGAGCTTGCCAAACTCAAGGCCGATGTTGTTAGCATGCGTCAACGCATGCTTGACAGCCACGCCTCACACAGCCAGGAATTCTTTGACCTCAAGCAGGATCCGGGCGGCCTGATCGATGTCGAGTTCATCGTCCAATTCCTCGTTCTCGGCCATGCGCATCGCCATGAGCGCTTGTGCGGCAATCTCGGCAATATCACCCTGCTCGGCATCGCCGCCGAACTCGGCCTCATCCCGCAGTCCCTCGCCGACCCGGTACGCAATACCTACCGCGAATTCCGCCGCCTGCAGCACGCCTTCCGCCTCAACGGCATCAGCAGCGCACGCGTCGAACGCGCCGCGCATGCACGCCACATCGAGGCCGTCAAGGTGCTGTGGGCAAACGTCCTTGACTGAACAACCCGTGAGCTATCCATCACTACAGCACAACCCGAAATCCTTCTTCCGCTACCGAATCTGGCCCGTTAGCTGTCTTTTTCGCTGGGCGACACGTCGCACCTTGATGAGTGTCTGCAAGCGTTGCGCGAACTCGCCGACGGGGAAAACACACTTGCCGGATTCGGGCAAAGCCTGGAAACAGCGCACCGGGACTGTCCATCGCAAATGTGCCGGAAGCCGCCTGGGTCGGGTTGCGCGGCGCAGACGGGGAGAAATTTTGCACCGCTCGCGGCGGATTACCAAGGCCATGACCCCCACCTTCCAGCTTCTGTAGACTTGGGACGCCTTTGAATATGGCGAAGGGCGTAACCTGTCCGGCTACGAGGACGGGACTGAGAACCCGGTCGGAGATGCGGCCGTCAGCGCGGCGATCGTCGGCGCACAACTGCCGGCGCTTGCCGGATCGAGCTTCGTTGCCACCCAGCGCTGGTGTCACAACTTCGAACGCTTCGAGTCGATGCCGGTAGACGCTCAGGACAACGCCGTCGGGCGTCGGTAGAGCGACAACGAGGAACTGGACGACGCTCTGGAATCGGCGCACGTCAAACGCACCGCGCAGGAAAGCTTCACCCCGGAAGCCTTTGTGCTGCGCCGTTCTATGCCGTGGGCCGAAGGCAACACCGGCGGCCTGACGTTCGTCGGCATCGGCAACTTGTTCGACGCCTTCGAAGCGCAACTCAAGCGCATGATCGTCGCCGAGGACGACATCATGGACGCCTTGTTCAACTTTACCCAGCCCGTATCCAACGCGTATTTCTGGTGCCCGGCACTCAAGGACGGCCAGCTCGATCTCTCGCCGCTGGGACTTTGACCCGGCTCAGGATTTCGTTCTGAACACCAGAACGAAACGTTTGAGGGCGCGCAGTGTCGGGTCGATGGTCAGTTCCTGCCAGAAGCTGGCGCGGCTTTCGACAAAGCGATAAAACACGGCGCCCGCAGCGATGCTGGCCGCCCAGGCCAGCACGATGCCGAAGGCGTTGGCGACCGGGCTCTCCGGTGCAAGCCGCGTGAATATCGCATTGATGACTAGAATCACCGGGAAGTGGGCCAGGAATACCGAATAGGAAATCTTGCCGAGATAGGCAAGCACGGATCCTTGTGGACGGTTCTCCATGAATTCACAGCGCTGTGCAATGCCGAGCACCAACGCGGCGAGCAGTGCTACAGCGATGCGTGAGCGGAAGTCAACGACCAGCGCAGCAAGTACGACGAAGACCATAACCAGCAACCAGCCCGGCTCCTGTCGGGTCTCGGTCACCCAGTAAGACAGCGTGCCCAGTGCGTACGCAGCGAAGAAATACAGCGCCCAGTTGTCCCAGTTGGAGTCACGGTTGAAATAGAACAGGGAAACCAGCGCCAGGCCGGCGACCAGAGTGATGCCCAGGAAATGCGTGCCGTCGCCCCCCCGACCGGCAGTTCGGGCAAGCCAGAGCGTGAACAGCAAAAGGGTGAAGAGCTGGAAGTCGATGGCGATGTACCAGACGCCCGCCGACAGGGAGTCGAATTCGAGCAGGTTCTGCATCAGCGTGATGTGCGCCAGCACTTGCCAGACGCTCGGTGGATCGGGAATCGAATCGTGATCCATCAGGCTACGGGCGAACGCTGCGCACAGAATGCTTAACAGCACCGCCGCAAGGTAAGGGATGACCAGTTTGAGATAGCGTTTCCTGAGCAGCGCGAGGGGGTTGTCAGTCTTCATCTTGCCGGAGGGAGCGAGCGCTCTTGCGGCGAGGAAGCCACCGATGACCAGAAAAATCTGCACGGCAATGCGCGCGTCCTGACTGAGCCAGGAAAACAGGGACGGGGCCAGTAAGCTGGCGACATCGGACATCGGGCCGTAGAACGCCAGATGGTGCAGCACAATGAGCTGCGAAGCGATCGCCTTGAGGGCGTCGATGAAGGCCAATCTCGTTGCTACGATACGCATGAGGTGGGTTCGTGATGAAAAGGGGATTGTCTGAATCTTGCAACACTTTTTTAACCTGCGGATTCTACTGTAATTTTCTTCTGAGCCCACAGGCGATATCGTCTAAACAAGGCAACCGCACACGGAGAAGTCATAAGCTAGGGCGAATTCATAGGCGAGGTGTGAGCTTGAGAGGGAAACGCGGTTGGCCGGGCGACGATCGGCGAGTGTGCGGCGGCGGTAGGCTGATTTAACGATGGAGTGAGTCATTGCGCAAGGCTGAGAGCGCAAACTTGCGAATGGCGGACAAGTTGCGTGCGGCTTGGCCTTTCCCCACCCGGAAGGGCAGCTCGCCGGCAGCTACTCCGGGGTGATGGGGCTGCCGCTATTCGAAACCGCGCAGTTGTTGAAGCGCCACGGTTTACGTGCCGGTTGAGAAACCGCTTGTACGCTAAGGACAGTCCCCCACGGGGACTGCCCTGAGGATTGCCGGACGTGACGCGTTCGACAATTCCTCCGACGCCATTTATCGTCATCGGCTCGCCGCGCCGCGAGGACACCGAGTCGTTCATCCGGACGATTTACGCCCGCCACCATGACGCCGACGTCACCTCGTTCATGCCCCGTCCGCTAATGCTTGAACAAGCGCTTCTGATCGAGAAGGAGTAAAAGTGCGAAGAGCCAAGTGGCAAGCCTCCTCCGCTACGCTACGGAAGCGTTCTGGCTAGGCGGAAACCCACGACCCAGAAGCGCTGGCCTTGGGCGTCCCTATCGCGTTCGGCTGACCGGCTCGGCATGTGCATATAATTTCCACCGCGCAGGATACGCTTAACGCATGAACCCTCGATCCACGGACTGCCATCTGCCGGCGCCCCCGCATAGCTACCGTGAAAGCAATCCTGCACCCACTCGGATACGTTACCGATCATGTCGTGCAGCCCGAAGGCATTGGCTGCAAAGCTACCTGCCGGTGCGGTTTTGCCGTTCCACTTACTTCCCGAGCCACCAAAATTGGCCTGGTTGCTACCCGGCGCATTGCCTCAGGGGTAAGACGCATTGCTCACGGCACGCGCCGCGTACTCCCACTCGGCTTCCGACAGCAGCCGATAACCCTGCCCGGTCTTCTTTGCCAGCCAGGCTGCATAATTCGTAGCCTCATCCCAACTGACGTTGATCACGGGACGCCTGCCGCGACCCCAGCCGCTATCGTAAGGCTGCTTGTTGCAGCCACCGGCGGCAACGCAGGCGTCCCACTCGTCAAAAGTCACTTCGTACTTGCCGACTGCGAACGGCTGCCCGATCTTCACCCGATGCTGCGGGCCTTCGTTCGAGGAACGCCCCTTCTCGCTCTCCAGGGAACCCATGACGAACTCGCCCGCTGGGATCACCACCATCTCCGGACAGTCCGGACAATCACGAAAGACCTGCCCCGGGACTCGCGCCACTGTGGACGGTGGGTTTTGCTGTTGTTGGGGCGGCGGCTGTTGAGACTGCGGCTGTGAAGGCTCGGCCTGTTGTACTGCTGGAAGCGCGATCTCCGGCTTCGCTTGGGCAGGCCGCGCCGCTGGCCGCTTTGCGGTAATTTCAGGCAGCTTCGGGCCGATCGGTAGCAGCAGTACTTCGCCACCATCACTCCCGGCCGCCAGCCAGTCGGCGTAGCCCGGCGTCTGTTGCTTGCGCGCCTCGGCCGGCAGGCGGCGTGCGACATCGGCCGCCAGAGCGCGTCCGCCTAGCGCACTTGGTGCGCTCGCCAGAGCATCCGCCAGGGCGGTCGAAAAGTCCCCAAAACCCGAATGGCACTGACTTAGTCTCCCGCGCGTGACCATGGAGCTCTATCTTTCGTCGGGCCTGGGCGCGCGGTAGCTTCAACCATGGGTAGGGCTTGGGTCGTCGCTTTCGCATTCGGGGTTCGATGCGTTTAGGCCGATTGCCCACCCTGCATTGGGCGATCCGCGAGAAGAGGCGCCCACAGTCCTTGGTCGCCGAGAGCCCTCGCGAGACCCACTCGGTCCACAGTTGCACCGTGTGCTTGAAACTCAGTTGCCGCGGATCGATGCCGGCATTGCAGGCGGCCTGTGCCATGAGCAGTCGGATCACGTTGTAGGCCAGTAGATGAACCCACAACTGT
>JAYSZS010000108.1:0-5124 GCA_043737935.1 Propionivibrio sp.
CTGGCTGAAAGCTGCTTGGAGTCATTAAGACCTTTGATCGGGCACGCAGGGTCGAGAATCACCGCCGCAGCCACTACCGGACCGGCCAGCGGACCGCGACCGGCTTCATCAATGCCACAAACCAGCCCTTCAGGCGCTTGCAATAAGGGCATGGTTGCGCACAGCGACCGGCAGGCACTCAAGAATCGCCGTTGCGGCCTTTTCCGCTGTGCTCTGTTTGAGTTGCAAGTGTAACTCGAGGAAAATTTCGCTGATGCGGGCGCAGGTTGCCTTGTCGACATACAGGTTGAGCAGCGCTTGAGCCAGATTGTCGGGAGTCGCGTCATCCTGGATGAATTCGGGAACAACGAATTTACCGGCCAGAATATTGGGCAGCCCATAGTAAGGCAAGTAGCCTTCCATACGCTGCATCAGGCGATAGGTTAGCGACGCCATCTTGTACGCAATGACCATCGGACGTTTGAGCAGCGCTGCTTCGAGTGTCGCGGTACCGCTGGCAACAAGCACTACATCGGACGCCATCATCGCTTCATGGGCATGACCGAACAGCAGGCGGATCGGCAGTTCGTTCGCCGCGCAACGATATAGCGCAGCCTCAAACAACAAGCGGGTTTCTCTGGTGGCCAGGGGAGCCAGAAACAGTGCATTCGGCACTTTCCGGTTAATCTGGCGTGCCGTCTCGATGAAGGTTTCGGCCATATAGTGAAGTTCGGACTGCCGGCTGCCAGGCAGGAGGGCAAAAATCGGTTGCTGCGCTGGAAGTCCAAGCAACTTGCGCGCAGCATCACGCGCATCTTCAACGGGCAGCATGTCGGCCAGCGGGTGGCCCACGTAGCTCACTGGAATGCCCTGCTTTTCGTACAGCGGCGATTCAAAGGGGAACAGTGCCAAAACGCGCGATACTGCCGCGCCAATCTTGTGAATACGTTTCCCGCGCCAGGCCCAGATCGACGGGCTGACGTAATGAATACTTGGAATTCCTCGGTCTTTGAGCACCTTTTCCAGCGCCAGGTTGAAGTCCGGTGCATCGATACCAATGAACGCATCGGGCGGGTCGGCCAGCAGGCGGCGCTTCAAGTCTCGGCGAATGCCGACGATTTCGCGGAAATGCCTAAGCACTTCGAAATAGCCGCGAACCGACAGTTTTTCCAGTGGATGCCAAACTTTGAATCCTTCGCCTGCCATTTTCGGACCACCCACACCGTAGAATTCGGCATTGGGCAGTCTGGTCTTCAGTGAGCGAATCAGGTGGCTAGCCAGTAGATCTCCCGATGCCTCACCGGCGACCATGGCGATACGAACAACGCCAGCCGTCATCGGATGATGCCGCGCTTCGATACCGCAAGAAAATCGAGAATGGGCTGGATTTCAGGATGCGCATTGACTTCATCCTGGAGCTTGGCGCGAGCCTCATCGAGCATTAATCCGGATTTATAGAGCGTCCGATAAGCACGCTTCAACGTTACCAAGGCGTCGGGTGAAAAACCGCGGCGTTTCAAACCTTCGGCATTAATGCCGAAAGGAGTCGCCGTGTTGCCGGCGGCCATTACGTAAGGGGGTACGTCCTGCACCACCACGGAAGCTACCGCCAACATGGTATGTGCGCCAACACGACAAAACTGATGTACTCCGGTATAACCACCGAGAATAGCCCAGTCATCAATGTGCACGTGCCCGGCAAGTTGGGCGTTGTTGGCAAAGACAGTGTGGTTTCCGACCTGGCAATCGTGCGCGATGTGCACGTAAGCCATGATCCAGTTGTCGTTACCGAGACTGGTTACACCCGTATCCTGCGCGGTACCGAGGTTGAAGGTGCAGAACTCGCGAATGGTGTTGCGGTCACCGATTTCGAGGCGCGTCGGCTCTCCCGAGTATTTCTTGTCCTGCGGCACTCCGCCGATCGAACTGAACTGAAATATCCGGTTATCGCGGCCAATACGGGTATGCCCCGAGAGTACCACATGCGGACCAATCGACGTATTTTCTCCGATCTCGACATGCTCGCCGATAATGGAAAAGGGGCCAATTGATACGTTAAGGCCCAGTTGGGCTCCGGGATGAATGATTGCACTTGAATGGATCATTTTTATGCTCAAATCACAGTCAGACCAGTTCGCGCTTGGCACACATCAATCCGGCCTCGGCAACGATCTCTCCGTCAACTTTTGCTTCCGCCTTGTAGGTCCAGATGTTACGCATCTGGCGCTTGATCTGAACATGCAGATGCAGTTGGTCGCCGGCGCTTACCGGCTTCTTGAAGCGAGCGCGGTCAACTCCTACTAGGTAGAAAAGAAAACTGTTGTCAGGCTTTACACCCATAGTCTTGAAAGACAGGATACCGGCCGCCTGCGCCAGAGCCTCGGTGATCAGGACACCCGGCATCACCGGAGAGTTGGGGAAATGGCCGACAAAAAAGGGTTCGTTGATTGAGATGTTCTTGTAGGCATGGATTAGTTTTCCCGGCTCGCAGTCAATGACACGATCGACCAGCAGGAATGGATAGCGGTGCGGCAAGTGTTCGATCACTTCAGTAATATCCATGGCATTCAAGATTTTTTCTCCATTAGATCAAGTTTTTTTTCAAGTTCCAAAACCCGCTCTGCAAGCTTGGCCAAGCGTTTGATCTGTGCCGCGTTGTGCAACCACTCGGCGTGCGTCTGGAGCGGGTAAACGCTGGTGTACTGCCCTGCCTTGAACAGATTTCTGGAGACCAGTGTGCCGCCAGAAACATGAACATCATCAGCCAGTTCGAGATGGCCGGAGATCATCCCGGCACCACCGACAGTACAGCGCCGCCCGATGGTAACGCTACCCGCGACGCCAACACAACCCGCCAACGCCGTGTGTTCACCGATAAGTACGTTGTGTGCAATCTGGATCTGATTGTCGAGTTTAACCCCATGACCAATCACGGTATCGTCCAGCGCGCCACGGTCGATTGATGTATTGGCGCCAATTTCGACGTCATCACCGATGACAACGCGCCCAATTTGCGGAATCTTGAGCCAGCGCTCTCCGTCCTTGGCAAAACCGAACCCGTCACTACCGATGACCGCTCCCGCCTGAATGACCGCTCGTCGGCCAATCACACAATGGCGATAGATCACCACATTCGGGTAGATCAGCGAATCATCACCGATGGAAACGCCGTCGCCAATGACACAGCCCGGAAACAAGGTGACGTTTTCGCCGATCACCACGTTTTCGCCGATCACCACGTTTTCGCCGATACAAGCTGAACCAGGAATTTTACTGTGCACTACGGCGGAGGAATGAACGCCAGTCGAACGCGATCCTTGCGGATTGAGCAAGGCCACAACTCGGGCATAATAAGCGTAGGCATTTTGATGCACAATCTTTGGCAGCATGGTAGCCCCGGCAAACTTAGGCGGTACGATAACTGCTGCCGCCCGGGTGCTCTGTAATTGCTGCCGGTATTTCGGATTAACAATAAAAGCAATTTGCCCGGCACCTGCCGAAGCCAGGCTAGCTACTTGTGTGACAAGGACGGAACCGTCGCCTTCGATCGATCCGCCAAGTTGGGAGACAATTTCTTCGAGCCTCAGACCTTCTTGCACAGGCACGCTGTTTACTTGCCTTCGGACAAGGCCTTGATGATTTTGTCCGTCACGTCAAGTTTTGGGCTGACCCAGACGACATCCTGAACGATCAGATCATACTTTTCGCTCTCGGCGAGCTGTTTGATCGCCTTGTTCGCTTTTTCGATGATTGCGGCATTCTCTTCGTTCTGACGCAGGTTCAAATCTTCACGGAACTCACGCTGTTTGCGTTGAAACTCGCGCGACAACTCGTTCAGGTCTTTTTCTTTGGTACGCCGCTCTGTTTCAGCCATGGTCACCGCATTTTTCTCCAGTGACTCCTGCAAGGCCTGCACTTGCTTGGCCAGACGCTGCAATTCCTGATCGCGTTTGGAAAACTCAGTCTCAATCTTCTTGGCCGCCTTGACGGCAGTAGGGGCGTCACGAAAAATACGCTGGGTATTGACGTAACCAATCTTCAATGTTTCTGATGCCGACGCGTAAGGCACTGGCAGCGAAGCCATCAACGCGACCAGCAACGTGGCAATTTTCTTGTTCAAGCTATCTCTCCTGAGTTAAAAGGCCTGTCCAAACTGGAACTGGAAGACTTGGAGTTTATCATTTTTCTCGTTGTTAAGTGCTTCGGCAACACTGAACTTGAGTGGGCCGAATGGTGATATCCAGGTCGCAGCAAGACCAACCGACATACGAATATTACCTTGGTCGTAAACGCCAGTCGGAAGCTTTCCTTCCGGATAGACTTGGCCGGCATCGAAGAATGGACCAAAACGTACCGATTTATCAACACCAAAGCCAGGCAGCGGCATCGACAACTCGGCATTGAAGACCACGCGTCGCGTACCTCCAAGCCGTACTACATTGCCATTTGTAAACTCGTAAGGCCCCAGACTGGCAGGATCGTAGCCACGTACCGAACCTATACCACCAGCATAGAAATTACGGTAAAAAGGAATTTCCTGACCAGACAAACCGTTGGCGTAGCCAAGCTCCCCGTTGAGCATAAGCACCATGTTGCGGGTCACCGGAAAAAATCGTTGCTGTTGATAGCTCAACTTGTAGAACTTGAGATCTCCTCCGGGGATAGCCACCTCAAGAGCCGCTTTTTGCAGCGCTCCCCGTGTCGGTAAAATCGCGCTGTCCTTGGTGTCGCTGACCCAGCCAAGCGTCACCGGCAAAGTAATGTTGGTGCAATTAGAAGGAATGGTGTTCAGGTTGGTCGGGATGTCCGAGCTGCCCGAACCGCAAAATTGATTATTGAATCTCAGGTATTGGGTTGGGGTGTTGATATTCGAGGGGTTGATCTGAACCTCGGTCTGATCGATAGCGACACCAAAGGTAAGCGCCTGTTTCTCGGCAAGTGGAATGCCAAAGCGAAGGCCGCCACCCGTTGAAGTAGTCTGAAATTCGTACCCCAGCGAAGTCGGGTTGGATTTTCTGGTATACAGATCAAATCCTTGACTGATGCCATCGACTGTAAAGTAAGGGTTGGTATAACTCAACGCCAAAGTACGGTTAATCTTGCCGGTATTGACTTGCATGGACACGAATTTGCCGCTGCCGAATA
>JAYSZS010000109.1:0-5120 GCA_043737935.1 Propionivibrio sp.
GCCGGGCCGCTGCGGAAAACCCGTCCGGCCAGATCGAAACTGGAGGTGTGGCAGGGGCAGAGAAACACGCCGCGAGCGCCAAAGCCCTCACGCAACTGAGGCGTGCAGCCCTGATGCGTATAGAGTCCGATGGCGACAAAGACATCCGGATGCAATGAACGATGCCGGTTGCGGCATCCCTCGGGTTGCAGGGAATGTCCTGAATCGGGGTCGATCAACTCGCTTTCGCGCTCCGCCAGCGCGGCTATTTCCTCGGCAGTGCGGCGCAGAATCCAGACCGGGCGACCATTCCAGTCCACCTTACGCAACTTGCCGAGGGGAGATCGGCGAAATCGACCGGCGTCGGATGGCCGGCAGGGACTTGCGCTCTTCCGGCCAGATACCTTGCCACACCGAGACCGGTGCTGAGCGCGCAGAGTCCAACCCACCAGGTGCCGACGCCGACGATCGGGATTGGCGGTGTGATCCTTGATTATGGAATCGTGCACCAAGTGATATCCAGGGGTTGAGTAGGATCAGGGATGTGTTCGCCAGAGCCGGTGCACAACGCGAGGGTGATACAAATGACGGGGTAAACAGTTCGGATGCCGGGCAATCGGCTTACACATAACTTGTAATCGTGCCCGGCATGTCGTGCAAATCAACCGTAATTGATCGGATGATCGGACAGCCAATGCTGATCGCGAACCCGGGTGATGCGCTTGCCCGCGCCGCGCGCCATGGCCGAAGTCAGTGGCCGGGTTTTCCAGGCAAAGCTGCTGGCATAGCCAACCGCAGCTCCTAGCAATACACCGAAGATCACACCGCGAGTCGGCTTTTGCTCATCGGACAGCACGCCGACCAAGGCGCCGGCCATCGCGCCAATCGTTGCCGATTGCCAGGACTCCTGAACCGCCGCATGGACCAGATCGGTCTTGTCTTCTGCAGCCAACACCGTTTTGCGCGCATCCGATGCGCCTTCAATGCCTGACTCGACCAACTCTTTGCCGTAAGCCAGATTGGTCTTGATTTTATCGGAAATGCTCATTTTGCCTTACTCCTATTTCTGTCTGTACTGAAAAAAACGGGCAGCTCAATCACTCTTGTCAGAGCCCGGAATCAAAATCCGTGCTCATCATCATTCAAAATCGGCGATGCCCAAGGGTTAACAATCCGATTAGGAAGCGTTAATGGCTGGTCAGAAACATACGGCCATTACCCTGTCCTGCCAACAAACAATAGCACAAACACCATGACAAAAATAAGACCAGGGCTGAGAAAAAGAGTTAACGCCGAGTGGATGTTTTGGTCTCGGCGGCATCGGCTGACAGAGGGGTCAGCCCCGCGGAGAACGTAGCGCTGGTCGATCATCACTTTAACCCGGTAGCGAGGGTGATCCAGCACAAGGTGCCTGCAAGGGTGCCTGCAAAGGTGCAACGGGAATCGTAAAACGTGATGACCGGTGTGCGTCAGGTGCAAGCGATGGATTTTTTCTGTGACGCCCAGACTTGCTTTGCCGCCCGTGATGGAAAACCTTGTACTCTGACCTCGATCCCATGACGGCGACGGAAGCGCGTCAACGCGGACTTTTTTTAAGTCCGGAGCTGGCCTGGTTGCGCGGGAAGCCGGAAACTGCTCACTGGATCAAAGACTGAATCCAGACTGGGCGGCATCGCACCGGCCCTGGCCAGTGCTGGTTTGTTTCAGGCCAACAGGGTGGCGACGGCATTCCGGTTCAGTTTTCCTACGGCGGTCAGCGGTAATTCGGCAACCGGCCGGATTTGCCGGGGAACCTTGTAATCGGCTAAAGATTCCCGACAAAAGGCTTTGAGTTCATCTTCGGCGACACTGCTGCCGGCGTGAAACATGACGAGGGCGACCGGTGCCTGCCCCCACTTAGGATCGGGAATGCCGGCGCAAATCGCTCCGGCAACCGCAGGATGTTTCATCAGGGCATTTTCGATTTCCTCAGGGGAAATGTTTTCTCCTCCCGAGATGAACATGTTGTCTGCCCGCCCCTTGATGAACAGCAAGCCGCCCTGATCCTGTACGGCCAGATCTCCGGTATAAATCCAGCCGTCATCAAGGATGATTTTCCCGGTGCGCGCCGGATCGTGGAGATAGCCGTCAAAGTTATGCGGGCTGCGCAGACAAAGAACGCCAATGGTGCCGGGTTTGACCTCGCGCCCTGATTCCTGATCGACGATTCTGGAATCGCAATGAAACATCGAAGTGCCAATGCTCGCTGAATTGGCGAGCAACTCGTCCATAGAATCGGAGCGGGGAATATAGGCACAATTGGAGGGGCCGGCTTCGGTCATCCCGTAGGTCTGGCTGATGGGAACGCCTTTGTCCAGGAAGGTTTGCATCACGGCTTTCGAGCAAGGCGCGGCAGCGGTGGTGATCGCCTTCAAGCGGGAAAAATCGGTTTCCGCAAATTTGGGATGGGCGATCAGGAACTGCAGCATGGCTTCAACCGCACCAAAATTCTCGATGCGCCCTTCATGGGTCAGTTCAAGTATCAGGCCGGGATTGAATTCGCGCATTAGGACGCTGGTAAGGCCCGCATGAAAAAGCGGCGTAAAGGTATTCCATCCGCCGATGTGAAAGAACGGGAAAGTGATCAGCACTTTCTTGAAAGCGCCGACGATTCCGGTGGCGAGGATGTCGAACGAATTCCAGACCATCTGCCGGTAAGACACGATGCAGATTTTCGGCACCGCAGTCGTGCCTCCGGTATGGACGTACAGGCAACGATCGTTCATCGCCAGCGGAATGTTCACCTCCCGGGGATCGCTCTTCAGGATGACCTTTTCAAAAAAGTTGCGCTCATCATCGATGTCGATCACCGATTGAACCGAGGAGGGCACCGACAAGGTGGCGACCAGTTCGGCAAATTGATGTTCGTGAAACAGAACGCTGGGCTGGAGACGCGCCATCAGGTCGTCCAGCTCCTGTTTTTTCAGACGCTGGCTGAGCGGGGCCAGGATAATCCCCAATTTTCCGCAGGCCAGATAAAGGTCAATGGGTTCAATCCGGTTGCGGCAGATCAGCGTGATGACATCGCCTTTGCTCAGGCCGAGCACGTCGCTCAGATAGACCCCGACCCGGCAAGCCCGTTCGTTCATGTCCTGAAAGGTGTAAGTCTTCTGGGTGAATGAGTCATACAGGGCCGTCCGCCGGGGGGTCATGGCTGCGCGGCGTCCCGCCCAGTCTCCAACCCAGTTCATCGGCAGGTCGTCATAATTCGATATGGGTACCATTGGAGTCTCCTTCGATCATTTTTGGAAAAAATATTTTGCAGAGTGCGGAGTCGTAAGCGAAAACAGCAAAGGCCTGTTGTATTGTCTGTTCCGAAATTTTTAGATAAGGGAAGTGAACGAATTTCAATCCCGCAGGCGTGAGTATCCAAGTCCGCCCTACCTCGGTCAATGTCTGTTTTCGTCTTCAAATCCCCGAGTGAGGCAGAAATATAGAGAGAGTGCGCCCTTGCATCAAGTTTTAGTATCCATTTTGGATTTTTCGGCTAGGTGCACCCCACCGTGTGCACCTTCGTGTTGCACCTCCGTTGCCGCTTCATTTGTTTTTTGTTATCGCGGTAGGAATTATTCCTGCCGTTTGTCAAAGTAGGTAAGCCATGACCAACGCCGAAAAAGATCAGCTTCGCCTTGCCGCCAGAAATGGTGGCCATCGTTTGCAGCGCAGATGCAAGGTGAATACGCCTCCAGCAGCGAAGTCATTCGTGACGCACTGTGCGACTGGACGTACAAGCGAACAATACGCCAGAATGGCATTGCCGAACTGCGTCAACTTTGGCAGGAAGCGATAAATGACAAGACACCGGGCGTTTCCGCCGATGCGGTGCTTTACCGCCTTGAGCGCAAATACATGGTGATCGCCGACGCATCAGGTACGCCGAAGTCATGCGGCTGTAACTCTCAAGTTATGTCCAGGGCGATCTCGACGGGATCGCTGACTATATTGCCCAGGATAACCACGCCGCGCCCTAACATTTATCCAGGACATCCGAGCGAAGTTCCGTGACATTCGGCGCAACCCGATGATCTACCAGCTCCGCCCTGACATTGGCGCAAAAGCCCGAATGGTCACCATGCGCTTCGATCTTCTCCCAGTGGCCGTACGACAGGGCGCTGTGCCGACTGGCATTGACGTAACCACCCCATATACTCTATCGCGATCCTTTCACACAGAGTCTGATGAAACTACGTGTTGAGGCGTGAACAAGGAAACAAGCACCTTGTCGACTCGGTTTCCGTCCATGTCCATGACTTCGAAGCGCCAGCCGGCAATCATGAAATGATCTGTCGGTCGGGGAATGCGTCCGAACTGGTACATGATGAAACCCCCCAGCGTGTTGAAGCGGTTCACATCTTCTCCCGGCAAATCATCGGCAATATCAAGCACCGATTTCAAACGTTCGATGCCGACGTAGCCTTCAACCAGCCAGGAGCCATCCTCCCGTTGCAACATATCGCGATCTTCGGGAGCCTCGGGCACCGATAGTTCTCCGTCGATAGGTGCCAGTACATCAGTCAAAATCACCAAGCCACGTCGAGGTCAATTACAACCATGTCACGGCGCGGCGTCATAATCGCCGTGATGCGCTGTTCATCAAGGCGAAGTACGTTGGAGACCAATTCCTGTTCGCTCTGGTGAAACACGCCAGCCTCCGCGCCTTGCTCCATCAGTACATTGATTTCATCGTGAGTGACGGGCGCATCTTCTTTACTGCGCGCGCCCAGAATCCGAAGCATGGCGGCGCTGGAATACGAAAGGACGAAGACCAGCGGATGGGATATACGAGCCAGAACAATCATCGGCCGTGCGATCAAGGAAGCGATGCCCTCCGGCGCAAGCAGTGCCAGTCGCTTGGGAACCAGTTCGCCGATTACTACGGAAAAATAGGTCAACAAGGCTACGGTAATCGTCAGCGCAATCGCGTTGGCGTACTCGGCAAGGAGCGGAATGCCAGTTAGCCAAACCGTTAAAGGATCCGCCAAAGCGGCCTCGCCAATCGCACCCCTAAGGAATCACCGAACAAGTCATCGCAGCCAGGCGGCGGCAAAAAATTTGGACGACATTGTGAAGCAAAAGCAGTTTTTATTGAATAAACGAGCGTT
>JAYSZS010000110.1:0-5116 GCA_043737935.1 Propionivibrio sp.
GTTATTGGCTCACTTTCGGATTGTGGCGCCGGCGCACCCGAAAAGTACATCAAGGTGGCGAAGCGGGCGCAGGAGATTGCCGACCTGACGATCTTTGTCGGACCCTGGGCATCGCAAGTCCTGAAAGCGCGCAAGCCCGGAGCGGAAGACGCGTTGCGCGTGTTCCGTAACGTCAGGGATGCGGCCGAGTACCTCAATTCAATCACCTGCGAGGGCGATCTGGTGGTACTCAAGGGCACCAACAAGCAGGACCATTTGCTCCGCTTCATCCTGTCGCGCAGCGGCGATGTCGCCTGCTGGCGCGACGATTGCGAGCGCATGGCCTTCTGCAATGAGTGTCCAGATCTAAACAAGCCTTCCGGCTTGCCGGTGTTGTTGGCGAGCGCTTCTCTGGCAGGCACGAAGCCTCAAGTAACGCCATCCAGCCTGCGCCCCGTCGAACCCGGCGAACAGGTCATTATCGGTTTGGGCAACCCCGAATCGAAGTTTGCGGGGACGCCACACAACATTGGCTTCGCGGTCGTCGACAAGCTTGCCGTTACCTCAGGATTGAACTGGGATGAAACCCCCGAAGCATGGATCGCACGCGGTTCATTTCAGGAACGCCGCGTGTGCTTGGTCAAAATCAGAATGGCCATGAACCTTATTGGCGGAGTGCTGAAACAGCTCGCCGGAAATATGGCATTCACACCGGAGCAGTGCATCCTGGTGTACGACGATCTCGACATGCCGCTCGGTTCCGTGCGCACCCGATTGAGCGGAGGTGCCGGTGGTCATCGTGGCGTCACTTCAATTCTGGAAGCTTTTCAGACGGATGCCTTCCGACGGGTGAAAATCGGCATAAATCAGGAAGGAGCGAAACTCAACCGGGCTGACTATGTCCTGACTCCATTTGCGCCAGCAAGCCGGGATGCAGTCGAACAAGCGATTTCGACTGCGGAGGCGCATGTACTCAAACTGGCGAGTGCTCGGCTTAAAGGTTGACCCGTTTCAACGAAGCTCGCTCGTCACCCCGACGCACCACAAGGAGTGTTGGAGCCACAGGCCCTTTAACCTTCGGTGCAGAAGCCGGGGTCCAGCTCGTTTATCCGATTGTTTTAATGGATATCAGAGAAAGGTACTGGATTCCGGCTTGCGCCGGAATGACGGCTTGTGAGGAGTTTACAGAATAATTCACAGCCTTTGAGCCCCTTATCGGGCAGGCGGGCTGCAAGGTATAAGCCTCAAGGGTGCCTTATTTTCCTGGCTTTCGAGTCGACACCAATCATAACGCCCCTGGGTGCGGTTCGCGATGACAATCGTTTCAGCTCAAAGTTTGCCCAGCCAGTCCAGCGTAGCGTTTTCCACGCTCGAACGTTGAGCCCGCGACGAGAACGTATGATCGGCGTCGGGCACGTTAACCCGGCTGATGTTTTCCGCATCGACAAGCCCAGCCCAGCCCGCTGACGAGCCGACGAATTCCAGAAATTCCTTGGCCGTGTAATCCTGACCGCTCAAAATCAGCAGCACAGCGCCGGGAAACTGCCGCCATCCCTCGGCCATGCGCTCCTGAAATGAACGGGATTCGTTTTCCGACGGGACGCCTTTGCCGCGCGCCGTCAGCGCATTGTTCACCAAACCGCGAACCGATTTCAATAGCGGCAACTTCCCGCTCAACAACTTGATCCAGAACTCCGCTTGCAACAAGCGCTGTCCGTAATAATGCTTGATGTGGGTCTGCGCCAGACTCGCCTCGGAACGTACCCAGGGGTTCAGCAGGACCAGTCCGGCAATCCTCGAATCCGCGGTGGCCTGCACGTAGAGCAGCGCGCTCGAAGCGGCGTCGCACAAGCCCCACAGCACAATACGCGATAGCGACGGGCAGGACTGCTGAAACGCGTCGATGGCGGCCCCGATGTCGTCGGATACCGACTCGAAGTCGCCTATCGCACCGCCGCTATCGCCCATGCCACGGTAATCAAAACGCATGGACGGATAGCCCGCAGCCGCCACCCGGCGCGACAGCAGAAGAAACTGTCGATGACTTCCGATCCGGTACTGCGGGCCACCGACGACAATCAGCACCCCACAGTCGAGCGGAAACTCCGGTTGGGCAACGATACCCAGCAGGGGCTCGCCGGCAAGCTGAAAAACCAGTGCTTCCTCGGTGTAATTCATCGCAAAAAACGCAGTTCAGCGTGATGCCAGTAGCGTAAGCCCTCATCCCCGGCCCTTCTCCCGTAGGGAGAAGGATGCAAACCAACTCTCCCGTGGGGAGAAGGGTGCAAACCCCCTCGCCCTGCGGGAGAGGATCGGAGTGAGGGCCAAAGACTGGCCAAACCGGGTGTTGTGGCCATGTTGACGCGATCAACTGCGGTTTCCAGGTTCATCCCGGAGCCCTGCTGGCCATGGCCCGAATGCTGGCTTCGAGCAGTGCCGGGCACTCGGCAATCTCGACGGTTTGCCAGAAGGCGGGGCCGCAAACCGGCGTGCCCCGGGCCTCAAGACCTGCCGCTTGCCACTTCTCCAGCCGCGTGTGGGCCAGCGGCGACAGGCCCCCGTCCGCCTTGGCGGAGAGCTCGATCCACTCGATTCGCAGGGATTGTGCAGCAGGTGAAAGCTCCGCTCTTTCCAGCCCGCCGGCCAAGGCAGACGAGAGCAGATAACCGGCAATCTCCAGCGATCCCCCTTGGGCCAGTTGCTCGCGCAGACGCTCCATCAGGCCCTTGCTTTCGCCACCGAGCATTTCACCGGCTAGCTTCAGACGCAGAAACTGCTGCAGAAACTGCTTGCCGGAAAGCACCGGCTGCCACAGGAGCAAATTGCTGGGTTGATTGATCCGCGCCGCCGCTGCACAAGCTACTAAACAACCGGTGCGCAAACCCCACAACCACAGTTCGGCCGCACTGCGCTGTTGTAGCCAGTCACAGGCCAGTCGGACATCTTCGATCCAGCTTTCCCATGTGGCCTCGCCAAAATCGCCCGAACTATCGCCACAGCCCTGCAGGTCGATCTGCAACACGTCATAGCCGGCAAGCGCTAGCGCCCTCGCCTGCAGCGCCGCCATACGCCGTGTCTTGTTCATTTCCTCGGCAAACGGGTGAACATATACGACGGCACCGCGCCTGGCGGTCCGGGCATCGGGCTGATGGAACAGGCAGAATCGGTGGCCCGCAGCGACCGGCAGATAAAAAGCTTCAAATGTCATGAAATGTGCGACTCATAGGCGGTGAATAAATCAAAAAGTTAACACCGTGTTAGCAAAAGAATTCTTTGCGTCACCTTTGCTACTTTGCTACTTTGCGCCTCTGCGCTGGCAGGGAAAATTTGTGCTAACGCTAACTCATTGAATTACCGTCATTCCGGGCTTGACCCGGAATCCAGTGCCTTTACCAAAACTGTTTTACTAACCTCTTGATCCGATGTACAAATCTGGATTCCGGCCTTCGCCGGAATGACGCCGGGTTAGGCGGCCAGCTTGCCCTGCACAAAGTCCACCAGGGTGCCCACCGAAGCAAAGGCGGCACCATCGATTTCATCGTCATCGACAATGAACCCGAAACGTTCTTCCAGCGAAGTGATTAAAGCCACTACAGCCATCGAATCGAGTTCGGGCAGGGCGCCAAGCAAAGGCGTTTCGAGCGTAAAACTGTCCGCCCGGCCTTTGAGGCTCAATACTTCATCAAGAATCGACAACACCTCTTTTTTGATATCCATAAAACCCCCTTGTTTGACCAGGCACTCCGCCTGACTGGAATTTCAACAGACGCGATTATACTGGCAGGAGTATCTGGAAATAACGCGTCACCGATCCACATTTTTCGGAACATCAGGTTTGTTTTCCGGAATTCGACAGTCAACCGGAATTAATACACAGAAGCAGCACGCTCTATTCGCTAGAATTACCCATTGACCATTAAACTCGCGACTCCCGAAAAATGACCGATTCCTTTCTCCTCCACGATCTGATCGCCCGGTCGACCGCACGCTGCCCGGATGCGCTAGCTCTCACCTACGGCAAACAGTCGATGCGCTATGCCGAATTGCAACGGTCAATCGAGAGCTTTGTCAGCGGCCTGCGTGGCCTCGGTTTGCAACGCGGCGAACGAATTGCCATCTATCTCGAAAAGCGCTTCGAGACGGTCATCGCCAGTTTTGGCGCGACCGCGGCCGGTGGCGTATTCGTTCCGCTCAACCCGCTGCTCAAGGCCGATCAGGTCGGATACATCCTGCGCGACTGCAATGTGCGCACGCTGATTACATCGAGTGAACGTTTGCCCCTGCTGGCGCCCGTACTGGCGGACTGTCACGATTTGCGCCATATCGTGCGAGTCAATGGCGAACAGATAACGCCAGACGCCGGTACGGTCACGCATCTGCGCTGGGACGAACTGCTCAATTCACCCGTACAGGAGGGCCACCGTGTCATCGACACCGACATGGCAGCCATTCTCTACACCTCGGGCAGCACCGGCAAACCCAAGGGCGTGGTGCTCTCGCATCGCAACATGGTGGCTGGCGCCAAAAGTGTGGCGAGTTACCTGGAAAACACCGCCGACGATACCCTGCTCGCCGCCCTCCCCCTCTCCTTCGACGCCGGCTTCAGCCAGCTCACCACCGCTTTCCATGCCGGTGCGCGGGTGGTGCTGCTCAACTACCTGATGCCGCGCGATGTACTCAAAGCACTAGAGCGCGAGCGCGTGACCGGACTGACTGCCGTTCCACCGCTTTATATCCAGCTCGCGCAACTGGAGTGGCCCGCCAGCATCACCGATCACCTGCGTTATTTCGCCAATACCGGCGGTCGCATGCCGCGCGGGACGCTGACCGCCTTGCGCACGCGTCTGCCCCAAACAAAGCCTTTTCTGATGTACGGCCTGACTGAAGCCTTCCGCTCGACCTTTCTGCCACCAAGCGAAGTCGATCGCCGACCGGATTCAATCGGCAAAGCCATTCCCAATGCAGATATCCTCGTGTTGCGCGAAGACGGTTCGCCTTGCGCGCCCAACGAGCCGGGCGAGCTGGTACACCGCGGCGCACTGGTCGGCATGGGCTACTGGAATGATCACGAAAAAACAGCAGAGCGCTATAAACCGCTACCGGCCTGCACACCCGGGCGCGAGCCTGGGCTGGTTAT
>JAYSZS010000111.1:0-11261 GCA_043737935.1 Propionivibrio sp.
CAGCGTCTGGCCATGTTGCTGGCCGTTTTGCACCGGCACGCGGGTATTGTCTGTTTCGATCAGGATGTTTTCGTCAACGCCGTCGGCGGCGTCAAGATCGTCGAGCCGGCCGCCGATCTTTCGGTGCTTTTGGCGATTGTATCTTCGTTAAAAAACATAGCATTACCGAAGAAAATTATAGTGTTTGGCGAGGTTGGTCTGGCCGGTGAAATTCGCCCCGCACCGCGCGGTCAGGAACGCCTCAAGGAAGCCGCCAAGCTCGGTTTCACGCGGGCGATGATTCCGGAAGCCAACAAGCCCAGGCACCCGATTGCCGGAATCGAGGTGATCGCCGTGCGCCGGGTTGACGAAGCGGTTGAGCGCTTGAGGGAGCTGGATTGACAGGGTTGATGAGCCTCTTTCGGTAGAGAAAGAAGGCCAGGAAACCCATGATTAATCAAAAGAGAAATGGAGTTGTTCGATGAAAACTGTTCAGCATAATCCCTTGCACAATCGCCCGTTGATTCCGGGCGTGTCGCCGATGCGCTTGATGGACACCTGCCCCGTATGGTCATGAGCTTTTTCCCCTTTGCCCTGCGCATGCTGCGCCGCGACGCGCGGGCAGGCGAACTTCGCCTGCTGGTGGCGGCGCTGGTGGTTGCCGTCGCGGCGCTGACTGCCGTCGGTTTTTTTGCCGACCGGGTGCTACAGGCGCTTGAACGTGAGGCCAATCAACTGCTCGGTGCCGATCTGCTGCTGACGGCCGATCATTCATGGCCGCCCCGGGTGGCCGCCGATGCGCGCGAACGCGGCCTGGCCGTCGTTGAAACGCGTACCTTTCCGAGCATGGTCACGCTTGGGCAGGGCGATGAGCTGCGTGCGCAGTTGGCCGAGATCAAAGCCGTTTCAGAGGGGTATCCGCTGCGTGGCAGCCTGCGCATCGCACCCGGACGCAATGTGGCGGATGCGCCGGCCCGCGGTATTCCGGCGCCGGGGACGATCTGGGTTGACGAACGGCTGGCCTCGGCACTGTCGGCAAGCGTGGGAGATACCATTTCGGTGGGGAGGCAGTTGTTGCGCGTCGCTGCCGTATTGACGCTGGAGCCGGATCGCGGCGTCAATTTCTTCAGTGTGGCACCTCGTCTGTTGATGAATATCGCCGATCTCGAGGCGACCGCTCTGATCCAGCCGGGCAGTCGTATTGCCTATCGCCTGCTGCTGGCGGGTGAGGTGCCCGCAGTGAATGCATTTCGTTCCCAGGTCGAGAAGGTTCTGCAGCGCGGCGAACGCATCGAGGACGCTCAGAATGCCCGTCCGGAAATACGTGCGGCGCTTGAGCGGGCGAAAAAATTCCTCGGCCTTTCGGCCCTGTTGACTGTCGTGCTGGCCGCCGTCGCCGTCGCCCTAGCGTCGCGTCGTTACATGCAGCGGCATCTTGACCCGTGTGCGGTGATGCGCTGTCTCGGTGCGACACAGGGCTTTCTGCTGCGCGTCTATCTCTGTCAGTTTGCCCTGCTTGGCCTGCTCTCTGCCGTGCTCGGCTGTGTCATCGGCTATCTGGCGCATTTTGTCCTGCATGCCTGGCTGGCCCAACTGCTGACAACGCCGCTGCCTCAACCCAGCCTGTTGCCGGCGCTGCAAGGCAGTGTCATCGGCGTCATGCTGCTGTTCGGGTTTTCGCTCCCCCCTCTGCTCCAGCTTAAGCGGGTGTCGACGCTGCGCGTACTGCGCCGGGAATTTTCTTCAGGCGCCTTGCCGCCATCGGCTTTGCTGGGTAGTTACGGTTTGGGTTATATCGCGCTGGCCGGGTTGATGTTCTGGGTGGCTGGAGAAGTCCGTCTGGGGACCTATATCGTCGGCGGGTTTACAGCGGCAATGCTTCTTTTTGCCCTGGTGGCGCGTGCGGCGATTCGTCTGGCCGCTCTGCTGCGCGGCAGTGCGCGTTCGCGGACCGGCCAGGGCGGTATCGGCTGGCGCTACGGCCTGGCCAGCCTTGAGCGGCGGTCAGCGGCCAGTGTCGTGCAAATTGTCGCCCTGGCGCTGGGTTTCATGGCGCTGCTGTTGCTGACCGTAACGCGCAACGACCTGCTTGACGCCTGGCGCCGCGCCATACCTCCCGAGGCACCGAACCGCTTTGTCGTCAATATCCAGCCCGATCAGCTTGACAACGTACGGCGTACTTTTGCCAACGATAACGTGAGTGCCGAGTTTGCGCCGATGGTGCGCGGACGTCTGGCGCGGGTCAATGGGATTGAGGTCAGCCCGTCAAGTTATGAGGACGATCGGGCCAAGCGCCTGATCGACCGCGAATTCAATCTCTCCTATCGCCATGATTTGCCTGAAGGCAATGCGGTGACGGCAGGGCGCTGGTTTACGGTCAGCGATACGGCGCGTGGTGTAGCCTCGGTGGAGGAGGGGCTGGCCACAACCCTGGGCCTGAAAGTCGGCGATCAGCTTGAATTTGTCATCGGCGGAGAGAAAGTTGAAATGCAGGTGCTGAGCCTGCGCAAGCTGAACTGGGATTCAATGCGGGTAAATTTCTTTGTGTTGACGCCACCTGCCGTTCTGGAACCGTTTTCGGCAAGCTGGATCACCAGTTTCTACCTGGCTCCTGCCCAGGCTGACTTTGTCAATCGCCTGATTCGCGAGTTTCCCAACCTGACGGTGGTCGATGTGACCGCGATCGTTCGCCAGTTGCAGGCGGTCATGGATCAGGTGGCGCAGGCCGTTCAGTTCATATTTTTATTTACGCTGATGGCCGGAATCATCGTGCTCTATGCGGCGCTGGCCTTGGCGGCGGAAGAACGGCGCTACGAACTGGCCGTGATGCGTGCGCTGGGCGCACGGCGTGAACAACTGCGACGCGCTTTGCTCGCCGAGTTCGCCGCCATTGGCGGCCTGGCTGGCCTGATCGCCGCGTTAGGGGCGCTGGCAGTAGGTCAGTTTTTGGCGTACCGTGTATTTCAGTTCGAGGTGGCGATCGATTACTGGTTACCGCTTGCCGCGCTGCTCGGCGGCGCGCTGCTGGTGACCGCCTCCGGCTGGTTCGCGGCAGCACGATTGATCGGCACGCCGCCACTGGAGGCCTTGCGTGCTGGCGCTTAGCAAGTTAAAGAGGAGGTACTAGAGTGGTTCCCGTTTCTAAGACAGTGGTTCAAGCTGTATGCTGCTATGAGGAACGAAGCGATGAGCGAAGCGAAGAAGCGGAAGGTGCATTCCCCCAGGTTCCACGGTGCGGAGGCTGTCAGCGTACTAGTGTCTCGGCTGCCGGTGACGTAGCTGCAGGCGTCACCTGTGGCTGGTAATGCACGATGAACTGCCGGCTTTTCAGGCCGTCGCGCAAACCGGCTTCGAGTGAGAGCGGAGAATGCGTACGTTCCATGACGGTGCCAGCCGTGAGGGAGCTATTATGCTGGCAGTGGCGACATCGCAAAACGGTTGAGCGATTGGCGAAACGATAGGGATCGCCGGACATTCGGCAACAGGGACTGATGAACCCGTTGCCTCATCCAAAGTGCGCGCTCAAGCCGCGCCTGCCGCCTCGTCAGTGAAGAGGCGCTAAAGCTCCGGCAGCGAGCGCGAAACGGCAGAGCGCTTTGCTCAATCAGGTCAAGAACCCTGGTCGCCCCACGTCAGCACAGCTGCTCAAAATACTACAGGGAGTGGGTTGGGGTGACATCCGGGTCAGCACGGTTCAAACCTGCCGGGAGAGGAAGTCGGCCAAACAGTTGCGTTGGCCGAGCAGATGCCGGGCAAACTCTTCGCAAAACTTGAATGTAATATTTTCCGGAGCAATACGATAACGATCACGCCCGAAGCGTTCGATGTTCAAAAGATTGAGTTGTACGAAACCGGTTTTGTAGTCGCAGAAGAAATCGGCTGAAAGCTTGATCGTTCCAGCGATGCTAAACAAAATTTCTTTGGCTACACCCCGCTTTGCTGCAACAGGTTGTTCCTGGAATACCGCTAATGCAGCTTTCAGGTTGTTTCGCAGTGATTCAGCGCTGATGATGTCTCGCTTGACCTCAAATGAATGAGGCGCGGACAGGGTGTAATTGAGGGTGATCGATTCGAGTCTTACATTGATGTCACTGTGGTATGGTTGGGAATGCACCGTGCCATGATTCCATGCCAGGTCAATAAATTCTCCTACCGACAGGAGTTGGTAAACGTGTGGATTGACTGGCTTTACGATATTGAGTTGCGAAGACATATCCTTGAGGTAGTCGAACAATTGACGCATACGAATACTTAAAGCATCGGCTTCAACGTAGTCCAGGGGTTTGGCGCGAACTTCCTTTCCTTGCAGATGCTGCGCTGCACTGGTCAAGTCAGTTAGCAGTGTTCCCGGCGGTAATTTAGCTGGTTTTAATGGTTCGCTGAACTGACTCTCCAAGCGCTCAGGGCAGATGATCGGAAAGGTAAATGCTGCCCGCATCGACGATTCTGAAACTTCCAAGGCCTCTGAGTTGCTTTCCTTGGCACTGGCGACTATCTCGTCGCTACGCTGTTTGAAAAGTTCAATATCAGCAGTCAGACTCGATTCAAAGTCAATCAATAAACCGGGCTGTGGCACGGCTCCGGTATCGGAAGTGCCCCCTAGGTGGGGGAGAGATTGAGCCGTGGAAGCCGGTAGGGAAGACGGTGATGAAAGTGCCGTCGTTCTTGACTTGGGGATGGGGACTATCGGATTAGGCGCTAATCCACTTAGATCTGCGATCAATTGTTCTGCGCTTTGGTAGCGTTTGTCCGGCGTTTTCTCCAATAAACGACAGATAACCGATTCAAGGCCGGCAGGCAGGCCGGTCTTGAGCATCGACGGTCGTTCAGGAGGATCGGCAACGATTTCCCTCATCATTTCATGAATCCTGCCACCCTTGCGCCCGAATGCCGGCTGGCCGGTTGCCATTTCGTAGAGTATGGCACCGAGAGCGTAAAGATCTGTACGTTTGTCTGTGCTTTGCCCCGTGATTTGTTCCGGCGCGACGAAGCGTGCTGAATGCAGAATTAGCCCGATGCGTGAGATTGAAGTTTC
This sequence comes from Propionivibrio sp., assembly GCA_043737935.1. Taxonomy (GTDB): domain Bacteria; phylum Pseudomonadota; class Gammaproteobacteria; order Burkholderiales; family Rhodocyclaceae; genus Propionivibrio. The sequence goes on from JAYSZS010000111.1 coordinate 5,015, forward strand.
GGTAAGGCCAACAACACCGAAGTCGGTGATGCGCAAAATTCCGTCGTCACCCAGCAAGAGCTTTGAGGGTTTCAGCCCACCTTGAATTATTCCACGGGCGTGCGCATAAGCCAGCCCAGCCGCCGCCTGGAGGGCTATATCGATGGCCTGCTCAGCTGATACCCGGCAATCACCAAGCAGCATTTCAACCGAACGTCCCACGACATATTCAGTGACAACGAAGTAGGAGTCTTGACTTTCACCGACGTCAAGCATGGGAACGATATTCGGGTGATGCAGCTTTGCCAAAGCCCGAGCTTGTTCAAAGAAGCGCGAATGAAATTCTGCTTTCTGCTGTTGGGGAAGCTCCGCTTTGAAAACTCTGAGAACCACATCCCGTTCATTAACCGGGTCATCAACGCGGAAAATAGTCCCGGAGGCGCTGTGACTGAGATCTTCCAGTATCGTATAGCGACTGATTTTGACGTTTCTGATTAAAACCATGGTGCTTGCGAGAATCAATTCATGAATGTCAAACGGATCCAAAGCTTACTCGCATATTGCGTTAATTGCTAAACACAGGTCTCCTTTTGCATCTTGCGAGTGGCGTCGTTGGTCCTTGGTGACCTGTTCATCTCCAGATACGGTGCCCACCAGACCATCAGGCAGGCCAAGTCGATCAGTAGCCTGTTACGCCATGATGGCAGCTAAAGTGGCTTCAAACGTCGGGTGCATTCCTTGAGTTTTTGCAGTTGCTCCGGTCTGCCGGTGCCGTAATGCAAGTCTGCGAAATGGTTGGCCGCTGCTTTCGTCAGGGCGCCCAGTTCCGGTCGCTCGCGCGCCACGCGCAAGGCAAAATCGAGCGGCCCTTCCCACGCGGCGCGCACGACTCCCAGCCTGGCGAGCCGCTTGCAGTAGCGTTGCCAGGCGCGCTGTGCGGGAGGCGTCGTGGTGCGTTGACGGAGCGTCCACCAGGTGACGAGCAGCAGCGCGATGCCGCACAGCGTTGCCAGTGCCGCCGTCATGCTGCGCCAATCCGGGTCACTCAGCCCGAGCCTGGAAAGCACCTCGCGCTGGCGTTGTGGGTTGTACCCCAGCACCCATTGGTTCCAGGTATTGTTTGCAGCGTCCCAGCGGTTGCGCAGGTCGCGCAACCACTCGCTGTCGATGCGCACCAGCGCCGGCAAAGGGTCGCCCGCAGGCAGCGCAGCTTCGATGCCGACTTCGATTCGCGAGGGAGCGACCGCCGCCGTCGGGTCGACGCGAACCCAGCCTTGGTCGGCTAGCCAGATCTCGGCCCAGGCGTGGGCGTCGGACTGGCGAACGGTGAGGTAGTCGTCGACCGGATTGAGCTCGCCGCCCTGATAGCCGGCCACCACCCGGGCAGGCACACCGGCGGCGCGCATCAGGAAAACGTAAGCCGAGGCGAAGTGCTCGCAGAATCCGCGCCGCGTGCCAAAGAGAAAATCATCGACAGCGTGCCGGCCGAGCAGCGGCGGTTGCAAGGTGTAGAAGAAAGCCTCCTGCCGGAAGAAAAGCAATGCGGCACCGGAGATCCGTTCGGGTGTCTTGAGCCTTTCCCGCCACGCTTCAGCCAGTTCGCGGCTGCGTTGATTGAGTCCGGGCGGCAGACGCAGCGCCTGTTGCAGCATGGCCGGGGTTTCCTGCCGGTTGGCTACGAAGTCGAGAGACGAGGTCAGGGCAAAACGCGTGCGGCTGAGTACCGGCTCTCTGGCCAGTGTTACAAGTGTCGGCGAGAGAGTAGGCGCAAGGCCGCTATCGTCCGGCAGCACCAGCGGCAGGTCGAGCGCCAGCAGCCAGCGCTGGTTGTGCGCTTCGAGCGTGGTGACGTAGCTGACCTTCCTTTCGCCCGCCTCGATCACCGGGGGCCGGCCGGGCCTCAGAGGATCGCGTACCCGCGCACGCCAGGTGTGGCCGTCGTAGTCGTCGAACACCGGGCCGCGCCAGTAGAGATCGGATTTTTCAGGAACCTCGTCGGAAAACCGGACGCGGAAGGCGATGGCGCCCGACTGGATCAGGTTGTTCAGGGAGCCCGGCGACATCTGCTCGGAAAGGCCGGAAAGCCCCGAGTAGGCGTCCTGTGGCAACCCCCAGAGCGGGCCGGAGACACGCGGGAAGAGCAGGAAAATAATCAGCATGAAGGGGGCGGCCTGCGCTAACAATAGACCGGCATAACGCACGATGGCGCTCGGCGGCTGGGCGCCACCGTGCACGCGGATGAGCGTCGCCGTGAGCAGGGTTGTCGTTGCGAGTAACCATAACCCAGTCGGAATGCTCTGCGAGTAGAAGTAATGCGTGAGCAACAGGAAGAAGCCGAGCATGACGAGCGCCATGGCGTCGCGCCGGGTGCGCATTTCCATCGGTTTAAGTGCCATCAAGAAGAAGAGCAGGGCAACGCCCGCCTCCTTGCCGAGCAGGGTGCGGAACTGCCAGCCGATTCCCGCGACACCGACCATTACCAGCAGCGCCAGCAGCCAGCGGGAGGGCAGGCGGGCGTTCTGATGCCACAGTCCGATGCGCCAGAGCAGCACGCTACCGCTGAGCAGCGAGAGCCAGAGGGGGAGATGCATAACGTGCGGAGCCGCTGTAGCCACGGCCGCGGCCAGTAGCCAGGGAATAGCGCCGTATTCGAGCGCAAAGGGTGGTTTGGCGGGCTTCGATTTGCCGCCAACCCACGCCATGAATCTCGAAGGCATGTCGGTTTTGTTCACCTCGATCCTCTACTGCAAGCACATTCCATTTAACCAGGCCACCAAAATGGGGGAATCCGTATTATCGCGTGGACGGAGTGAAACCAATCTGACCGCTTCGTACTTGAGGACACCGGATTATTGGAGGGTGTCGTGCTTTGTAGGGGTACTCGTAATCCTTGAATGAAATGATGTTGGGCGTTGCGGAAACATGTACGAATCATTTCCGAAGAGTCCGCAAAATGTCGACATTCGCAGTTCGTTGAAATTACCAAAACGAACGGTAACTGCGTCCGGGCGCAATTGCCGCCATTCGACAATAGCCAAACAAAAAAATCAGACCGTAAACAGGAACGACTGCTGGTCAAAAAGACTTACTCAACTTATCGACCCATTGCAAGTCACGACGAGCTGACGACCTGGCGCGCTATCCGCAGGATTTTCCGACGATCCGTACCCTGGGGCCGCAGACGGCAAAGCTCGAACCGGGGTGTGGCAACGTTTTTCACTTGTCCGCAGCTCAGTCTGTGCCTGCTTGCGCGCAGTGATGTCGCGGGTGAAAGCGAGTTGCACCGTCTCGCCATGATCATGCACGGAAACGGCGAGGATATCGAGCCAGCGACGAGTGCCTTTGAGGCCAATCACCTCGAATTCCATTTGCAGCGATTCACCGGCGAGTACCCGTTGGGGTAGCTCGTCAAAGCACGCACGGTATGCGGAGCGATTAAATCGAGTACCGGTTGTCTGACACCTGCTCCAGCGAGACAGCCTCGATCATCGCCAGCCCGGCCGGGTTCATATGGATCAGACCCCCTGCGCATCAACGATCATGTTGCATTCGGGGTTGGTTTCGATGATCGTGTGCATCCAGGATTCAGTTTCGATCAATTCCAACGTCACCTGATGGAAACGGTGGTAAACGGTGATCAGCGGTGATCAGCGACACCAGTCCGACCACGAACACCAGCGCCAGCTTTCTTTCGACGTCGCGCCGGTGCGCCAGAACGCGACGGCAGGGGCGCCAACGCGATGACCAGGAAGGTCTATATTGCTGCCTGCTGCGCCGACTGTGCGCTGACCGCAACCGCGCAGATGTTGAACAGGGTGCCGACGAAAAGTGCCGACTCTTTATAGGTGGCCTCCGGGATCATCAAGGTCGTCCGACCGACCAGGCCGCGCCGGGTACCGCCGTTCCAATCAGGTGAGCTTGCGCCAGCGCGCTAGAGCGTTCGGCGCGGGTGCCACCTGCCTGAATGCGGCTCACTGCACATAACGCGACGTCATAGCGGTCAGATTCGCGATCAACCAGGCCGTCATCGGCGCCGACGTGAAAAAAAGGTCACATCAGGCCAAAGAACAGGAGACATGACCAGCGCAATCCGCAGGCTCAACGGCAGCCGCTTATACGCCCAGTGAAGCAGCCTGACATCGACAGCCTGTTCAGGTTGCGGTGCGGCTGGCGGGGTATGAACACGGGAATCGCTCACGCCCAACTCCTTGCCATGGCGAACTTGCTGCACGGTGTGCCATGATCACTGCCAGTTTCAATCATCGAGCCAGTGCAAAGAATCACTGCCTGCTCAAGGTGTCAATGTTCGACTCCGGAAACCTTTGTCGCGTCTGTCATCAGCTTGTCGGTATAGGCGATACCTATGGCAGACAGAATGAAAACCATATGGATAATCGTTTGCCACATGACGCCGGCTTCGGTGAAAGTGGAATTTGCAGAGCCAAGTGAACCGATCGCGATAAATGTTTTCAGCAAATGAATTGAGCTGATGCCGATGATGGCCATGGCCAGTTTTACTTTCAGCACCGAGGCATTGACATGGCTCAGCCATTCCGGCACATCCGGATGCCCTTGCAAATTAAGGCGGGAGACGAAGGTTTCATAACCGCCGACGATCACCATCACCAACAAATTGGAAATCATCACCACGTCAATCAGCCCCAGAACGGCCAGCATGATGAGCTGCTCACTCAGATGGGTCGCACCTTCAATCAAATGGAACAATTCCTTGATGAACAGAACGACGTAAACACCCTGGGCCAGAATCAGGCCCAGATACAAAGGCAGTTGCATCCAGCGTGAGCTGAATATCAGCCGGGATAGCGGGTTTGGCGTGGAGGTTTTGATGGTATTCATGTGTAGTCGTTGAAGTGATTTGCCATCATTTTAATCGCTGAATATGGAGGGAACAAAAAATATTGCCAATGCGTCAGGCTGAAGCAATTTCCGCTGTGTTACGAGCCGATTTTTACTTCCCAGCCTCTTCTTGGCGGGATCAAGATACTACGGACTGGCCTGCACATCGCCTTGGAAAGGGGAGGCCGGGAGGGTGTGACGCAACGGGTATTTCACTACCGGGCTTTCGGTTAGTCACTCGATATTCCCTGTGCTGTGCGTAGCGTTTCGGCCAGTTGAAATACCGACATGGCGTAAAAGCTCGAGCGGTTGTAGCGCGTGATCACGTAGAAATTGTCAAATCCGAGCCAGTATTCGGTGGTCTGACCGGGGGTGACGAGATCGATCAGTGCTGCCGGGCGTTCGGCCAGTCCTTCAGTGTCCCAAGCCGCAACTACACCCAGCTTTGACAACTCCTGCACGGGCACTGCCGGTTTGATGCCGGCGGCGATCAGTGCCGTCGGGTCGCCTTCCATGCGGGCTGGAACGGCAACTGGGGCTCTGGCTTGCCAGCCGTGCAGGTGCAGGTAACGGGCAACGCTGCCGATGGCATCACTGGTACTGTTGCGCAGATCGATCCGGTCGTCGCCGTCGAAGTCCACGGCAAAGCGGCGCTGGCTGCTCGCCATGAACTGGGGAATGCCCATGGCGCCGGCGTAGGAACCCTTGACCGACAGCGGGCTGATGCCGTATTCCCGTGCCAGAAGCAGGAACTGTTCAAGTTCGCTGCGGAAAAATGCAGCGCGCGGTGGATAGTCGAAGGCGAGCGTGGCCAGCGCTTCGAGAACGCTGAAGCTGCCCATGTTGCGGCCATATTCGGTTTCGACGCCGATGATGGCGACGATGATTTCCGGCGGCACGCCGTAGATAGTCTCGGCCCGTGCCAGTTCGGCGCGGTTGTCGTTCCAGAAGCGCAGACCGTTGCTGGTGCGTCGTTCGTTAACAAAACGCTCCCGGTAACGCTGCCAGGAGCGCTGCTGTTCGGGTACGGCTGCCGGCCGGATGGCGCGCAGTACGGTGGCATTGGAATGGATGCCGGCAAACTGGTGTGTCAGGTGAGCGACATCGAATCCATGCTGCTCGTGCATGTCGAGGATGAATTCCCGAACTTCGGGCGCTGCACTGAAAGGCGATGGCTTGGCGGCCAGGCTGTCAAGGGGAAGCATTCCAGCCAGAAGGACGAACAGTAGCGAGGTTAATTCGTTTCTCAAATCCATTTTCTCCGTTAAGTTGAGTCTCTTGCAAACTTTCTGGATCCAAACTCGAAGTCCAAAATGATTAACGCGGGTAGATTGGTCAAAAGGTCGTAGTAGGCGAGCCTTGTCAAGGGCAATGTCAAATGTGTCAATATCAAAATGGCCAGGCTGGTCTT
>JAYSZS010000112.1:0-5110 GCA_043737935.1 Propionivibrio sp.
CGTTGCCAGCGCTGATCGGCCTGCCGTAACGGGTTGGCTGCGGGCTGGCGACCCGGCGCGGCCCTGGGCTTGATCGGTTTTTTCGGTTTTACAGGGATGGGCATGAGCAGGCCGATGGAAAACAGGGCTATGATAAACTTTTTCTCAATTCTATCGCTCCCGAGAAATTCATGTCCGGCAACACGTTTGGCACTTTGTTTACGCTTACTTCGTTCGGCGAGTCGCATGGGCCGGCCATCGGTTGCGTCGTCGATGGTTGCCCGCCGGGGCTGGATCTCTCCGAAGCCGATATCCAGGCTGAACTCGACCGGCGCAAGCCGGGCACTTCACGCCATGTGACGCAGCGTCGCGAACCCGATACAGTTGAAATCCTGTCCGGTGTCTTTGCCGGAAAAACCACCGGTACGCCGATCGGCTTGCTGATCCGCAACCAGGATCAGCGTAGCAAAGATTACGGCAACATCGCCGAAAGTTTTCGGCCGGGCCATGCTGATTACGCTTACACGCAAAAATACGGTTTTCGCGACTATCGCGGTGGCGGCCGTTCATCGGCGCGCGAAACGGCGGTGCGCGTGGCGGCCGGGGCCATAGCGCGGAAATGGCTGAAGCAACGCTACGGCGTGACGATCCAGGGCTGGATGAGTCAGCTTGGACCGATTCCGATTCCCTTTGTCGATGCCACCCAGATATCCGGAAACCCGTTCTTTGCCGCGAATGCTTCAATTGTTTCGCAGCTTGAGGACTTCATGGACGCCTTGCGCAAGTCCGGCGATTCGGTGGGAGCAAAAATCAGCGTTGCGGCGAGCGGTGTACCTCCGGGCTGGGGCGAGCCGGTCTATGAGCGTCTCGATGCCGACATTGCCTACGCCATGATGGGCATCAACGCCGTGAAAGGGGTTGAGATCGGCGCCGGATTTGCCAGCGTTGAGCAGAAAGGCAGCGAACATGGCGACGAGATGACGCCGCAGGGCTTCCTGTCCAACAACGCCGGCGGCGTGCTCGGCGGCATTTCCACCGGGCAGGATATACTAGTGCACATCGCCATCAAGCCCACGTCGAGCATTCGTCTGCCGCGCCGCTCGGTGAATCTGGCCGGAGAGGCGGTGCTGGTCAAGACACACGGGCGTCACGACCCGTGTGTGGGCATCCGTGCGACGCCGATTGCTGAGGCCATGCTGGCGCTGGTGCTGATCGACCACGCCTTGCGCCAGCGCGCGCAGTGTGGCGATGTGGTTTGTGCTACGCCACGAATTTGAGCAGCGCTTGACGTCTTTATTGAGCTGGCTAAACTGCCAGGTTCGCAGGTGTTACAGGAGTTTGACAGGCCGTCAGGTCTTTATTTTTTCAACCACGCTGGCTGTGCTTTGAGATGGCCAGGAACAGTGAGAGGGCACGATCATGCAAGTAGAGCATCACGAGCTTCACCGCGAGTTCCCCGAATTTCTGGATGAAATGCAAGGGTTGAGAACCTCGGATAGCAGTTTCAGCCGAATGTTTGACGAATATCACAGTCTCACCAATGAAGTTGAGCGTCTCGAAGAAGATGACCTTCCAGTCGCTGATTTTAGGATCGAGGAAATGAAAAAAGTACGCGTGCGGCTCAAGGATACGATGTATAAGATTCTGCTCGCACACAAGAACAGCAACTGACCCTTGCGCAATGCATCCGGTATGATTGCCGGATGCATTGCTTACCTTACTGGCGCCTTTCCGCCTACTACTTTTTCTATTTCGCTTTTCTTGGCGCCTTTTCGCCCTACTTCGGGCTTTACCTGCAGTCACTCTCGTTTTCCGCCTGGGATATTGCCCTGCTGATGTCGCAGATGATGTTGATGCGGCTGTTCGGGCCCTATCTCTGGGGTGCGCTCGCCGACCGCTTCGGGCAACGCTTGCCTATCATCCGCCTGACCAGCCTGTTGGCGCTGATCGCCTTCTCGGTCTTTTTTTTCATAGCCAGTTTTGAAGCGTTTCTGGTGGCCATGGCGGTCCTGTCCTTCTTCTGGGTCGCCGCGTTGCCGCTGGTCGAATCCTTGACCTTCGACCATCTTCGGGAAAACCCGGCGCGCTACAGCCGCATCCGCCTGTGGGGGTCGATCGGCTTTATCGCTGCCGTACTCGGTACCGGCGCCTTGCTCGATCATCTGCCCTTGCCGAATCTGCTCTGGGTCAGTGCGCTCGCCCTCGCCGGAATCCTGCTCTGTGCCCTGCTGGTGCCTGAATCGCCAGTTCATCATGCTGCGCTGGGCGAGTCGCAACCCGTCGGCGAAATCCTGCAACAGCCACGCGTCAGGGCCTTGCTGGCAGCGTGTATTACCATGTCGGCGGCGCATGGCGCGTTGAACATCTTCTATTCGATCTTTTTGTCCGATCACGGCTATGGCAAACTGCTTGTTGGCGGCTTGTGGTCGCTCGGTGTGGTGGCCGAAATCGCCGTGTTTTTCTTCATGTCGCAGGTGATGCGGCGCTTCAGTCTGCGAACCATACTGCTGACGAGTTTTTTTGCCGCCGTGGTGCGTTTCGCGATGATCGGCTGGGGTGTTGAATTTCCGCTCGTGCTGGCGCTGGCGCAACTCCTGCACGGGCTGACTTTCGGCGCTTTCCATGCGGCGGCAATCGCCGCGATCAACCGCTGGTTTCCAGGCCGCACCCGCTCGCGCGGTCAGGCCCTGTATTCCAGCCTGACCTTCGGCGCTGGCGGCTTGCTCGGCGGTTTGATCAGCGGCTGGACGTGGGGTCATCTGGGCGCCGAACTGACTTTTGCTCTCAGTTCGGTTTATGCCCTGATCGGTCTGATCCTGGTGGCGGGCTGGATTAGCGAAAAGGATGTCGGCGAACCGAAGGCTGTGCGCGATGTCGATACTGCTGACTTGGTTTGAGCCGCGTCCATCCATGGTTCGGGCTGACAGCCAGGGCCAGCCGTGAGATAATCAAATGTTCCAATTGGCCTGTTGGGCCTGACTTTTCCGGATATGACCTATGCCGCAAAACCTTTATGACAAACTTTGGCAAAGCCACGTGGTGCACGAAGAAGCCGATGGGACTGCCTTGATTTACATCGACCGTCATCTCGTGCACGAAGTGACCAGTCCGCAGGCCTTTGAAGGCTTGAAGCTGGCGGGTCGCAAACCGTGGCGTTTTTCATCGATCGTCGCCACCGCCGACCACAACACGCCAACCAAGCACTGGGAACGCGGTATCGAGGATCCGGTTTCACGCCTGCAGGTGGAAACGCTTGACGCCAACATCCGCGAGGTCGGCGCACTGGCCTACTTTCCGTTCAAGGATCTGCGGCAGGGGGTCATTCATGTGATCGGACCGGAAAACGGCGTGACGCTGCCCGGCATGACCGTCGTTTGCGGCGATTCGCACACCAGCACGCACGGAGCATTCGGCTGCATGGCGCAGGGTATCGGGACCTCCGAGGTCGAGCATGTGCTGGCCACGCAGTGTCTGTTGCAGAAAAAGTCGAAGACCATGCTGCTTTGCGTTGAGGGCAAGCTGGGCAAGGGCGTGACCGCCAAGGATATTGCGCTGGAGATGATTGGACAAATCGGTACGGCGGGTGCCACGGGTTATGCCATCGAGTTTGGCGGCAGCACGATTCGCGGGCTGTCGATGGAAGCCCGCATGACGCTGTGCAACATGGCCATCGAGGCCGGTGCACGGATGGGCTTCATCGCCGTCGATGAGACAACCATCGAGTACCTGAAAGGGCGCCCTTTTGCACCAAAGGCCGACCAGTGGGATACAGCAGTGGCCTTCTGGCGCACGCTGCACAGCGACGAGGGTGCCGGGTTCGATTGTGTCATCGACATGCGTGCCGAGGATATTCAGCCGCAGGTGACCTGGGGTACGTCGCCCGAAATGGTCGTGGCGATTGGCGACAAGGTTCCTGATCCCGCCGCTGAGAAGGACCAGTCGCGCCGTGAGGGGATGGAATTGGCGCTCAAGTACATGGGGCTCGAGGCCAACACGCCGATCAAGTCGATTGCCATCGACAAGGTATTTATCGGCTCGTGCACCAATTCACGCATCGAAGACTTGCGTGCTGCGGCCAAGGTGGTCAAGGGGCACAAGGTGTCGGCCGACGTCATGCTGGCGCTGGTGGTCCCAGGCTCCGGTCTGGTCAAGCAGCAGGCCGAGCGCGAGGGTCTGGACAAGATTTTTGTTACTGCAGGTTTTGAGTGGCGTGAGCCAGGCTGTTCAATGTGTCTGGCGATGAATGCCGACCGCCTGGAGCCTGGAGAGCGTTGCGCTTCGACGTCGAATCGCAATTTCGAGGGCCGGCAGGGCGCCGGCGGTCGCACTCATCTTGTGAGTCCGGAGATGGCGGCTGCGGCCGCGATTGCCGGACATTTTGTTGATGTTCGTGATTTACTTTTAGGAGAAGTGCCATGAAAAAAATCGTTTTTATTATGGTTGCAATTGTTTCAGGAATCTCGCTATCGGCCTGCAACACCGTGCAGGGTGCCGGCAAGGATATTAGTAAAGGTGGACAAGCCATCGAGAATGCGGCCAAGTAAAGCCGTCTTACAAGGGAAATCATGGAAAAGTTTGTTCGCCTGGAAGGGCTGGTTGCACCGCTGGATCGCGCCAATGTCGACACCGATGCCATCATTCCGAAGCAATTCCTGAAGTCGATCAAGCGTTCGGGTTTCGGCCCGAACCTGTTCGACGAGTGGCGCTACAGGGATATGGGTCAGCCCGGAGAAGACTGCAGTGGGAGACCGCGCAATCCCGATTTTTTTCTCAATCAGCCGCGCTATCAGGGTGCGCAGATTCTGCTGACGCGCAAGAACTTTGGTTGCGGCAGTTCGCGCGAACATGCGCCGTGGGCTTTGCTTGATTTCGGTTTTCAGGCAATCCTCGCCGAGAGCTATGCCGAGATCTTTTTCAACAACTGCTTCAAGAACGGCATACTGCCGATCGTGTTGCCGGCGGCTGAAATCGATCTGCTGATGGCCGAGGTTCAGACCACGCCGGGGTACAGACTGGTGATTGACCTTGAACAGCAGGTCGTGGTTCTGCCGGAGGGCAAGACGCTGACCTTTACGGTGGATGCCTTCCGCAAGGAGTGTCTGCTCAAGGGCTGGGATGACATTGGTCTGTC
>JAYSZS010000113.1:0-11255 GCA_043737935.1 Propionivibrio sp.
CGCCTACTACGCCATGTTTGATGCTGCCAGGGCGGCTTTGATCTGGTCAGCCGCACCGGTCGAACCGACTGTGGTGAAGACTCACAGCAGTCTGATTTCCGCTTTCAGCCTGCATTGGTTAAAACAAGAAGATTGCCGGTGGAACTGGGCAAGACCCTGAACCGGGCCGCTGAAATTCGATTGGTCGCCGATTACTCTGACGACGAAGTGACGGCGGCAAGGCTCAGTGGGTAATTGAGTCTGCCGCCAGTTTATTGAAACAGTCCGGCTGAAACTGGGGCAACGAGCGCCGTAACCGCAGAAAACCGCTAGTCCCGATTTTCCCTGACCACGGTTTACCTGCAATTTTCCCGGTTTTCCGACTCTTGTTTTCTCGTTGGCCAGAGTGGCGTCCTTGGCGTTCATGCCGGATCGCTTGCGCCGTCGCTGGCGCAAGCGATCAACCGCAGGCTTCGATCAGGCGACCGGATGGCGCAGAGCCGGATTTCCGACCGGCGGCTTGACCGAGTAATCGTAGAAACCCTTACCGGTCTTGCGACCCAGATAGCCGAGCTGGACCAGACGGGTCAGGGTGTGCGGCGCAGCGACATGCGGCTGATGCATGTCCTGATAGATATTCAGCGCCATCGCCTCGACCACATCCAGACCGATATAGTCGGCGAGTTCAAACGGCCCCATCGGATGCCCGGCGCCCGACTTCATCGCATGGTCAATGTCGGCGATCGTGCCCGTACCCATTTCCAGCAGGCGCACGGCGCTCAGCATATAGGGCGTCAGCAGGCGGTTGACGATGAAGCCGGTGGTGTCCTGCACGATGACCGGATCCTTGCCGACCTTCTTGCAGAAGGCGTCCAGGGTGCTGATGACCGCGTCCGAGGTCTCGAACCCATGAATGATTTCGACCAGCTTCATCACCGGCGCCGGGTTGAAGAAATGCAGGCCAGCGATCCGGTCGCGCTGCTTGCAGACCGCCATCAACGCCGTCACCGACAAGGTTGAGGTATTGGTGGCAATTATCGTCTGCGGTGAAACGATTCCTTCCAGCCGCTGGAACATCGCCTTCTTGATGTCGATGTCCTCGATAATGGACTCGATGATCAGATCGCAATCGGCGACCGACGCCTCGTCGGTAGTGAATTGCAGCAATCCGAGCGTTGAATCCCTAAGCTCGGCGCTCATTTTCTGGCGCTCGACCATCTTGGCCAGCGATTTCTCCAGCCCCGAGCGAATCTTGTCGGTCGAACCCGGCGTCGCCTTGACGGCAACCGTCGGAATGCCGGCCTGCGCACACACCTGCGCGACGCCCACACCCATCGCCCCACAACCCATGACGCCTACTTTCCTGATTTCCATTTCCTGTTCCTTTCCCGTTGGTTTTGATAAAAAAATTGTTGCCCAATTCGCGGCAGTCCGGCAGCCCACTTTACGCCAGAATCATCCTTGGCCAACGCAGGCCGACAGCCCTGCGGGCGATGCATCCGACATGGAGTCGCACCGTGGGTTGCCCGGATGCGCCTCAGTGATGCTTGAAATCGGGCGCGCGTTTGCTGGAGAAGGCCTCCATGCCCTCTTTCTGGTCGGCAGTGGCAAACACGGCATGGAAAGTCCGCCGTTCGAACAGCAAGCCCTCGGCCAGCGTAGACTCGTAGGCGCGGTTGATGCATTCCTTGGTCATCATCACCGCCGGCTGCGAATAGCCCGCGATGATCTCGGCGGTCTTGAGCGCTTCTTCGATCAGACTGGCAACCGGTACGATCCGGCTGACCAAACCGGCCCGCTCGGCTTCCACAACATCCATCAGGCGACCGGTTAGACAGAGATCCATGGCCTTCGACTTGCCGACCAGCCGGGTCAGGCGCTGCGTACCGCCGGCGCCCGGCAGGATGCCAAGCTTGATTTCCGGCTGGCCAAACTTTGCGTTGTCGGCGGCAAGAATGAAATCGCACATCATCGCCAACTCGCAACCGCCGCCCAGGGCGTAGCCGGCCACCGCCGCGATCACCGGCTTGCGGCAACGACTGGTCCGCTCCCAGTTGCGGGTGATGAAATTGGTCTTGTAAGCATCCATGTAGGAATAATCCTTCATGCCCTTGATGTCGGCCCCGGCGGCGAACACCTTTTCGCCACCGGTGAGGACGATGGCGCAGATCGACGCGGCCGCCTCAACCTCGTCGAGCGCCAGGCTCAATTCGTCCATCATGTCATCGGACAATGCGTTGAAGGCCTTGGGCCGGTTGAGGGTGATCAGGGCCACCGCGCCGCGCGTTTCGAGCTGGATGTTCTCGTATGTCATTGTAATGCTCCTTCCTGGGTTTGCCGGGTTGGTTGAATTCCTGAAGCCCCTGCGACGGCCTGCTTGCACGAACAAGCCATGCCTAGCTTGACGATGCTTGCAGGAAAGGATGGACAGGAAATTCAGGGGGAAATAGCATAAGTATCGCCGACACTCGCTGCCGCAGTCAATCGCCTGTCAGGCGACGGGACCGCAACGGCCTCCTTATTGAAACAGTTCAACTTCCTGATCAGACGGACCAACCGGATTCCGGGTTAAGCGTATGGCCAGGATTCTGACCTCGAATAGGGTATGGCTTAACATTACGGTTGATGTCTGATTTAAGGCAGATTAAAATACGACTATATTTCACTGGAAGGACTAAATATGTTACTTGATCGTGCTGACCAAGCCATTTCGTCTACTGAACTTCAGAAAAACACTCGTCTGTTGCTGGATCGTATGGCCGACGGCAGCCAGGATCGCTACGTCGTGATTCGTGATAACCGACCTACTGCCGTCATGCTACCAACCGCACGCTATGAGGCGCTGATGACAGAGCTGGAAGACTTGCGTATTGAGGCCGTGGCGCGTGCTCGGCTGACCTCTATCGACCGGCTTGAACTGGTGTCGCACGTTGAAATGCTGGCGCGTTTTGGCGATGATGAATAATGGCGTGGACAGTCAATTACCACCCTGACGTCGAGCAGGATTTACTTAGCCTTGGCCGGGCCGAAGCCAGGGTCATTCTGAAAGTGATTGAAGAACGTATTGCCCAAGGCGAGCCTGACAAACTGGGGAAGAGACTCGCGGGTGAATTGTCAGGTTGCCGACGAATTCGCACTGGCCAGACAAGAATAGTCTATCGTGTCGATGGTGATCGGGTTGATAGGTTGATCATTGCGCTTGGAATGCGCCGTGATAACGAAATCTACGATACCGCGTCCAGTAGAGTCGATTAATCTCCCTTGGCAAACTTTAATTTCCCTTTCGTCAAAGACCCCAGACCAGGGGAATTTGCATTGAACCTCTGAGCCGGCATTCATGCCCCGCTCACAGCCCGGCATCCCATCGGTACTGCCAGGCAATCCCAATCAGGCTGGCGCCGACGATCAGATCCTGCTCGAAATCCCTGAACTCTTTCAGCGACAGCGCCGGCGCGCCGTACAGGTTAAGAGACACCCGGAATCTGGAATCGGCCGGTCCATTGACAATGCACTCGGCCGGCTCGCCCGTCACCTCGGCGGTTCCAGAAAACCAGGAATAGGGAACGATGGCGTGGAATTTCCCGGACTGGCCCCACAGCTCGAATACCCGCGCAAAGGCGAGTACTGCGTTTGAGGTATCGAGCTGCGCGTTTTTCACCGGCAGGGAGGCGCCGAATGGTACGGCGCCTTGCGTATAAGCGTAGCCGGCAATCAGGAAATTGACGCCGATCGGAGCGCTGGAGTAGGCGCGCGGCTCGATATCCTGCGCGTGGGCGATGGAAGCAGTGCCGACGGCAAACGCTGTGCCGGTGAGCATCAAAGCGATTGCCCGACACAAGCGAAGACTGAATCCTTGCCATGATTCACGCGCAAGGCAGGTAAGCCGGATTATCCGATTGAAGGAAGGGAACACGAGGGTCATCCTGGTTTCGCCTGAGAGTCTGAAAAAAATCATTACGGCCTGATTTCCATGCTCGCCACCCCGCCTGCAAGCCGGGGTCCAGCTCGTTTATTTTATTGTTCTAATCCATATCAGAGAAAGTCACTGAATTCCGGCTTTCGCCGGAATGACGGCTTGGGAGGTGTGTTGATCCATTAATTCACAGCCTCTAAGTACCAGAATTGAATTTGTCAGCAGAACCGGCGAGCGAAGGATTGCGCTTGATGCATCGCCCATGCGCTGGACTGGGCATTGATCGCCACCTGCGCAAGTCTAATTGCCCGGATTGACTCCCGTCAATCCGAGTTTTCGCCGCGCAGCCCCAGGTTGATCAATCACCAATTCCGATGGCCGCACGGCAATCCATAGCCGTCTCGAATACCTGTTCACCCGCCTCGCCAAGCACCGTGAAATGGCCCATCTTGCGGCCCGGCCGGGCGACATCCTTGCCGTAGAGGTGCAGCTTGAGACTGGGCTCGGCGAGCAGGATGTTCCAGTCCGGCTGGCGCATCGGCTGCTCAAGTTCGTCATACCACAGGTCGCCGAGGAGGTTGACCATCACCGCGGGCGAGTGCGTTCTGATCTCGCCCAGCGGCAGGCCGCACAGTGCCCGCACCTGCTGCTCGAACTGGCTGGCGACGCAGGCATCGAGGGTGAAGTGGCCGGAATTGTGCGGTCGCGGTGCCAGCTCGTTGACCTGGAGCCGGCCATCGACCACGAAGAACTCGACGCCCAGGGTGCCGACATAAGCCATTTTGGCGGCGATCGCCTCGGCGATTTCCCTGGCCTGACGCGTCAGCTCGCGAGCCGAGGCGCGCGCCGGAACCATCGAGTAATCGAGTATGCCATGACGGTGGAAATTCTCGATCGCCGGAAAGCACCTGACCTCCCCGCTCTCGCCCCGCGTCAACACCAGCGAAAGCTCGTAATCGAAAGTGACCTGCCGTTCGAGAACGCAGGGCTCCTTGTTGAACTGAAGAAATGCAGCCAGCGTTTCGTCCTTGCGGCCGACCCGCTCCTGGCCCTTGCCGTCGTAACCGAAGCGGGCGACCTTGAGGATGGCGGGATAGAGCCGGTCATCGACATGACGGATGTCATCCTCGCTGAGGATTTCGGCATACGGTACGTGCGGGAAGCCATGAGTTTTCAGGAAACGCTTCTCTGCGCTCCGCTCCTGGCAGATGGCCACCGCTTCGGCACCGGGCCGCACCGGAACAAAGCGGGCTAGAAAGGACAGTGCGGCCGCCGGCACGCTCTCGAATTCGGTGGTGACCGCAGCACAGATCCTGGCCATGCGTTCCAGTCCCTGCGGATCGTCATAAGCCGCGATGAGGTGCTCGTCGGCAATGCGGCCGGCGGTACTTAGCCTGTCCGGGTCGAGAACGACGACCCGGTAACCCAACTCGTGAGCGGCAATGACAAAGTAGCGACCGAGCTGGCCGCCACCGAGTACGCCGAGGGTAGCCGGGGGCAGGATCATACTGGAAACCACCGTTCGGTGTAATGCCAATATCGTAAGCCCTCATCGCCGCCCCTTCTCCCCCAAGGAAAAGAGTGCAAACCCCCTCGCCCTGCGGGAGAGGGACGGGGTGAGGGCCAAACATTCGCCAAATTTGGCGTAGCGGCCAATTGGCCGTGTCTGACTGCGGTTTCCAGGATCATTCGAAGCTCGCGAGCTGCATGGCCAGCACCTTGTCTTCCTGGCGGCGGCGGAAATCGTCAAGTTTGCCGGCGAATGTTTCCTCCTTAGGCCAGGCCGGCTCGCCGCCCGCAGCAGGTTCACCCATGGCCAGCATGGCGACGGCGAACAGCGCGGCATTGGCGGCGCCGGCTTCTCCGATGGTAAAGGTGGCCACCGGAACGCCCCTCGGCATCTGGACGATGGAGAGCAGCGAGTCGAGTCCTTGCAGGTGTTTCGAAGGCACCGGAACGCCGAGCACCGGCAGCGTGGTCTTGGCCGCCAGCATGCCGGGTAGATGCGCGGCTCCACCGGCACCGGCAATGATCGCCCGCAGGCCGCGCGCGCGCGCGGCTTGGGCGTAATCGAAAAGCAGATCGGGCGTACGGTGCGCCGAAACGACACGCGCCTCGTAGGGAACGCCAAGTTCTTCGAAAATCTTCGCCGCCGCCTGCAGCACCGGCCAGTCAGAGTCCGAACCCATGACGATGCCAACCAATGGACGGCTTTCGATTGTTACATTCATCATTTCCTCCTGATTCATCCAAAAAAACGCAGGTGAGCGAAATGCAATGAGGATTGGCCCTCATCCCCGGCCCTCATCCCCGGCCCTTCTCCCGCAGGGAGAAGAATGCAAACCCCATCGACCTGCGGGGAGCGTGGGGGTTGAGGGCCAACCCCTAGCCAAACCTAGTATTGCAGTGACCGCGCTCAACTGAGAGGCTGTGAATGTAAATTAATGCTTTAGCCCCCACCGCAGAGGCGCAAAGTGGCAAAGGTGACGCAAAGAATACTTTACAAGCCATGGGGTAACTTTGCGCTTTCTTTGCACTTTTGCACTTTTGTGTTTTTGCATCTTTGCGTCTTTGCAATGGAATTTTTGATTTTTTCACAGTCGCTGAGGTTTCCCGGTTTATCGTGCAAGCGCGTCAGCGAATATCAAAATTTTGTCGTACCCGACATTTCCTTTGCGCCGGCTTTGCCGCCAGGCAAATCGTCGCGGGTTATGCCGCGCAGCAAATCCTCCTAAGGGACGCTACGCCATCCCGATCTGCATTTTCTTACCATTTGAACGTAGGAATGGCCCAGTCGGGTATTGCGCCGTAGCGGCCGGCAATGGCCATGATGGCCGCTCTGAGCGACTTCGGGTCGGCGTTTTCGGGCAAGGCGTCGGCGTGCACACCGCCCATCACCAACAGGGTATCGATGCCGGCAAGCCGGCCCCCGGCAATGTCATGATGCAGGGAATCGCCGATAGAGAGTACCCGCTCGCCTGGGCCGCTTGCCGCCAGCATCAGGCAATGCGTGTAGATCTCAAGATGCGGTTTCCCGATGTAGCGCACCTTGCCGCCTCTCGACTGGTAGCGATCAGCTACCCCGCCGGCCCCTGGCTTGAGTCCTTCCGGCGTGATGCGCATGAGGTCGGGATTGACACAGATCAGGGGCAAGCCCCGACTTAAGCCGGTGGCAATCATGTGCTCGTAATAGTGACGTGACCTTCTGTCATCGATCCCCGCCAGCAGGATGAAATCGGCGTCTTCGGCATCGGCCAGACTGATGGGCAGCCCTTTGGCATATCCGGTGGAGTCGTCGCTGGTCAGCAGCAGGCAGCGCTTGTCCGTCAGCTTGCTGAACGGGCCTTGTCCTGCGGCCAGCATTTGCCAGGCGATTTCACCCGAAGTCACCAGGTGGGAGTAGCTCTCTGCAGAAAAGCCGATATGGTTCAAGCGAATTTCGTTGTCAAGGGCTCGCTTGCCGGAATTGCTGATCAGGATCACCTGCTTCCCGGCGCCGATCAGACGATCAAGACATTGAACGGCGCCGGGGTAAGGCTTGCGGCCGTCGTGCAGAACGCCCCACTGGTCGATCAGGAAGGAGTCATAGTGCTGGGCCGTCGCCGACAGACTGTTGCGGAAACGGGTTACCGTCGTGCCTGAGGGATTGGTCGCTGAAGCGTAGGCCGCTTCCGATGCGAGGGAAGCGCCGCTTAGGTGGTCTTCTGCCGTCAGGCTCATGCTGTCTCTCCGATGCAGTTCAAGGTGGTTGGTGAATACTGTTTCAAAGCGTAATCCCGATCCGGGTGACGGGCTAGAATTTATCAGGTCGATGCACCTGAACATCAAGCAGAAAGGTCACCATTCCATAGTTCGCGTAATAGCGATTTTTCAGATGCTCGACGATGTCACTTGCCGTTTGCTCGGTGCACAGCACCTCGATGCGGATATTCGCGCTCGACGGCCAGGCCGCATCACGCGCGCCATGCGCACCGTCGCCGCGCGCATCGGTAATAGTGTAGCCCCTGGCGCCCAATGCCTTCAGGTCGCGCACCACGAGCGTTTCCAGATCGGCCTCGCAGACGATGGTCAGCAACTTGCGCAGCGAAAGTTGAGCGTTCATCAGATGACCCCCTTCAGCCTGATGGCCAGCCAATGGTAAGCCGGTATGCCGATCAGCAGATTGAACGGAAAGGTGATGCCGAGCGCGGCACCGATCGACAAGGCCGGATTGGCTTCGGGAACGGCGATACGCATGGCGGCGGGTGCGGCAATATACGAGGCGCTGGCGTAGAGCGTGGCGAGCAGCACCGCACCGCCGACCGAGAGATCGAGCAGATTAGCAGTCAGGATGCCAAGCAGCCCGGCAGACAGCGGCATGAGCGTGGCGAAACCGAGTAGGAACGGCCCAGCGCGGCGCAGGTCGGCCATTCGACTCGCCGCCACCAGCCCCATTTCAAGCAGAAAGAAGGCGAGCACGCCCTTGAACAGACCGAAAAACAATTGGTCGAGTGGTTTGATTCCCTCGGCGCCCGCTACCCAGCCAATCAGCAGACCGCCGATCAGGAGAACGATGCTCTTGCCGGAGAAAACTTCATGCAGCAGCGGCGCCCACTTCGTCTTGCCGACCGTGCGTCGGGCCAGAATGACACCGATCAGCAGCGCCGGGAATTCCAGCAGGACGAGAAATACGACCATGTAGCCTTCGGCCGGCTCGCCGAGCCGGGCCAGAAAGCTGGTCGCAACGGCGAAGGTGACGACGCTGACCGAGCCGTAATGCGCGGCAATCGAGGCGGCATCGGCGCGCGCCAAGCCACCGAGCCGGTGCAGGATAGGGAAGGCGACGAGCGGAATCAGGGCGGCGACAAGCACCACGATCAGCGCCGGGCCAAGCAGATCGACCAGCGCATAACGCGCCAGTTCGACGCCGCCTTTGAGACCGATGGCGAGCAGCAGAAAGATGCTCAGCGACTCATAAAGCACGCCCGGTATCTTTAGATCCGAACGCACCAGCCCGGCAAACAGGCCAAGAATGAAGAACAGGATGACGGGTTCGAACGGCATGTGAATTAAAGAAAAGGATAAAACATGCGCTGGTAACTGTGCGGGGGGTTTATTTCTCTCCCGCGAGCGCCCGAAATGCAGCGCCGGAAGAGGATTGAGGTGAGGAAAGGATTGTACAGCATTCACTTGTCGCGCCTAATCCATTCACGCTAACGGACAAGATCAAGCTTCCAGTGGTTGATGGCCTGTGCGACCAGTGCCGTCTCGCTGTGTGCCAGATTGCCATCGGCATTGACGATATTGAGCATCACACTTAAGACCTTTTTCTGAAGTATCGGGTTGGCAATGTCATCGAGCAAATGGCCGATGCTCTTCGGGTCCAGTTCGTATTGACCGGAAGGCATGCGAACAGCGTAGGTCAGCATGTCATCGCAGAACTCGTGAATGATTTTGTCGAAACGGGCGTGATCGATCCCCAGCCGGTTAACGACCTCGTTGCGTTGCAACGATTCAAGCTCACTCAGATCAATGGCACCGTCTACCATCAACGCCAGCGCAATAACGCGAGTCATGGCTTCAGGGCTGTCGGGGGGGTAGTGACGCATGATGAATCTCCTTGCGATCGTGGTTCAAATAATTCCAGATTGCCCGGTCAGTACCGAGACAAACATACGATGGCGTCCGATTGATATAAAACCTAATTAACTATATGTACTTTGTTATTTTGGTACTTATATATGCCGCGACGCCAACTCACCTTCCGCCAGCTTGAAACCTTTGCCACCGTAGCCCGTTAGCGCTGCAAGGAGTGGTCACTGTCGGTGCAGGTCATTCTCGAGTTAGCAGGAGTAGGGAATAAAGCGCTGCGGCGACTACTGGTTTAAACGGCTTTAGGCGCAAAATGCGGCTTTTTAGTCAGCCAGTAGCCGATTGCCAACGCCACTGCGAGCGCCGCCGTGGCATAGACATAATCCGGGCTGACCTCCTTGTAATCGAGAATGATGATCTTGCGCAGAACCGCCATGTAGGCCGTCGCCAGCACGATGTCAATATGCAGCGCGTCATCATGGAGGTAACCGATGATATTCGTAAATACTTCTATGGCGATCAGTACGGCCATGAAGGCACCAAAGGTGGCGAGAATGTCGCTGATCTCAAGCAGATAATAAGGGTGAGTGCTGATGCGGGTGTACAGGACGTAAATAACATCGGCTACGCCCCACCAGATCACCAGCACCATCAGAACGGCCAGCACCCGAGCTGCGAGGCGGATGATGCTTTTAAGACGAGTGACCAAAGGGTCGTCCTCGATACTGTCTGGCCGTTCCGACTCAGCCCCTGTATTTTTGTCGCTCATTCATTTATCCTCTGATTTCCTGTAATTGCAGATGCACAAGACCACTGTGCTAACCGATGCTGATAAGCGGATTATTTCGGAAAAGCCCGCGCAAGAGCTTGCGAACTTCGTCCAGTAACAGCACCGAGGCAGCAATTGCTGTCGCCCTGCCCCAGTCGATCAGGGTCAGATCAACGGTATCGAAGATACTTTGCGCCGGACTCCAATGCACTACCAGAACCTGAAGCCCCAGCACGCTGGCCAAGGCCAGCCAGAGCTTTCCATTGGCGAAAAAGGAGGCATTGAAGGCGCTGCCGTGTTCGGCGCGGGCGTTGAAGACATTGAAGAACTGGAACAGCACAAAGGTGGTAAAGGCCAGGGTCAGCGCGTAATCCTGGCCATGCGCGGCAAGCCCATGCCGGAACATGACCAGCGTGCCGATCATCATCACAACGCCATAGAGCGCCAGGCGCAGCAGGCGCTGGAGGCTGAGAATCTGCGCCGATTGCAATCTGGGCCGGTCGCGCATCAGTCCGGGGCGGGCCGGCTCGACACCGAGGGTCATCGCCGGCGGGCCGTCCATGATGATGTTGATCCACAGCAGATGTATGGCCGTAAACGGAGCCGGCCAGCCGAGCAGCGTGGCGGTGAGCACGGTCAGGATCGCTCCGATGTTGGTTGATAGCTGAAAGCGCACGAACTTGACGATGTTGTCGTAGATCACCCGGCCTTCCTCGACGGCACGGACGATGGTCGCAAAGTTATCGTCGGTGAGCACCAGGGTCGCCGCCTCGCGAGTCACCGCCGTACCCGTAATACCCATCGCCACGCCGATATCGGCCGCCTTGAGCGCCGGAGCATCGTTGACGCCGTCACCGGTCATCGCCACCACGTGGCCGACTGCTTTCAGGGCGTGCACGATGCGCACCTTGTGGGTTGGCGAGACACGGGCAAACACGGCAATGTCATTGACGCGCGAGATGAATGCCGCTTCATCCAGGGCATCCAGCTCGGCGCCGCTCACCACGTGGCCGACCAGGCCCA
>JAYSZS010000114.1:0-5104 GCA_043737935.1 Propionivibrio sp.
TCTCGCTGTCAAAGCCGTCGGGAATACGCCCCGCCGACGCGGCGACGGCAGCAGGCGCCAGCGAGCCGGGCAACTGGGGCGCGTCAGGTGGCGGGGCCATGGCACCGGCACCGGCGTATTGCATCGGCTCATGGACGGCAGGGGGTGGCGCAGCGGTCTTGCGGCGGAACAGCAATTTGAAGATGAAAAAGGCCGCCATCGCCAGCAAAGCGATCATCAGGATATTGGCCAGTCCTTCGCCCATGCCGAAGTGCGAGAGCAGGGCGGCTATGCCAAGACCCGCAGCCAGACCGGCAAGCGGCCCCATCCAGTTGCGTTGAGGTGCGGCAGCAGGGGAAGCGGGCGCAGCCGGTGTGGCTTGCTGGGCTGGTGCAGCGGGTTTGGGCGGCACGGCCTGGCGTTGCATGCCGAAAGACTTGCCGCCGCCCAAACGTTTGCTGGCTTCAGCGTTGCCCACGCTCAGGCCAAGCGCCATGAATACTGCGAATGCAGCTAATATCGACTTTTTCATTTGCATCTCCATCAAAATATGAAACCACAACGAAAAATTTAAGTGTTCGCTTGAAGAACTCAACTTTCACCAGGTCATGCTGTTTCATCATTCCTTTTCAGTGGAGATGATGTAGTTGAAGGCGATTGAAACCATTTAGCGAACGATTTCAAGTCAAGCAAAAACAAAATTGATGTTAGGGGTTAGAATTACATCCAACAAGTCGATTATATAGATTTAATACATCGATTAATACGATGTATATTATTTGTATGATAGGGGCCTTCCGGCGAAATTCCGCTGGCCTGGGAATGCATCTCAATTTAACCCGAACGGCGAGACACCATGGCTACGCTCAACTACAAGCATTTACGCTATTTCTGGATGGTTGCCAAAACAGGCAGTATTGCCCGTGCTGCCGAGCAACTGCATCTGACGCCGCAGTCGATCAGCGGACAACTGAGCGAATTTGACGAGACGCTGGGCGTAGCGCTGTTTCGCCGAGCCGGGCGCAACCTTGAACTGACCGACGCCGGACGACGCATTCTGAGCTATGCGGAGGAAATTTTCACCATCGGTGATGAATTGCTCGACGTTCTGCGCGAACAGAAGGCGATAAAATCCTTGCCGTTTCGGGTGGGGCTCGCTGATTCAGTGTCAAAGTCGGTGGTTTATCAACTTGTTGAGCCAGCGCTCAAGCTGGGGGAACCGGTGCGGCTGGTTTGCCGCGAGGGGCGACTGACGTCGCTGCTCGCAGAATTGTCAATACATCGACTCGACATGATTATTGCCGACCGGCCGATGCCGACGAATTTGAATGTTCGCGGTTACAGCCACCTGCTCGGCGAGAGCGGGCTGTCGGTGTTCGGCACCCGCCACCTGGCAAAGGAACTGTCTGGCCGTTTTCCGGCGCTGCTGGATAGTGCGCCCTTTCTCCTTCCCGGCGAAGACGCCGCCATCCGGCCGAAGTTGATCCAGTGGCTGGATGCCAACGATCTGCGACCACATATTGTTGGCGAGTTTGACGACAGCGCCCTGATGAAGGCCTTCGGACAAGCGGGTGCCGGTTTGTTCGTTGCCCCGAGGGCCATAGTCGATCATATCTGCAAGCAATACAAAGTCGTGGAAATCGGTCGCATCGATTCCGTGGTCGAACAGCTTTATGCCATCACCAGCGAACGTCGGCTATCCCATCCCGCCGTTGTGGCGATCAGCAAGGTGGCCCGCGAGGATGTTTTTGGTGGGGCAGGTATTGATTGATGGTGCTGTTAATCTGTTAAACTGTATGAACATACAGTCAATAAACAGGAGGCCGCTGCCATGCTCAAACTCACCCCGCGACAACAGGAAATTCTCGATTTCATCAGGAACACACTGGAGGTTCTGGGCGCACCACCGACGCGAGCTGAAATCGCCAATGCTTTCGGTTTTGCCTCACATAATGCGGCTGAAGAGCATCTCAAGGCGCTGGCCAGGAAGGGCGTTATCGTTCTCGAGCCCGGCTCGGCACGCGGTATCCGGCTGGTCGAACAACTTGGTCTGCCGCTGATCGGCAGCGTGGCGGCCGGCAGCCCGATTCTCGCGGTGGAAAACGTACAGGGTCGCTATGCGCTCGATGCCAGCCTGTTCAAGCCGCGTGCTGACTTTCTGCTACGCGTGCGCGGTCTGTCGATGATCAATGCCGGCATTCTGGATGGTGACCTGCTGGCTGTGCATCGCTGCAGTGAGGCCCGCAACGGCCAGATCGTCGTTGCCCGACTGGATGACAATGTAACCGTCAAGCGCTTTCGCCAGTTCGGCAACATCGTCGAACTGATTGCCGAGAATCCCGATTTTGCCCCGATCATTGTCGATACGCGTGAGCAGTCCGTGGAGATCGAAGGTATTGCCGTCGGGCTGATTCGTGGAGGCGCGGCGATGTAGCACGGATGCTCTGCTTTATTCCTAGTCGGAGTATTCCTGCAGGAGCGCGGTAGTTTGCGGATGTTTGTTCTGTTTTGCGTAGAACAGGGGTGTTTTTCCATTCGCGTCCTTGATATCCGGGTCGGCACCGCTCTCGATCAGGAATTTCGAGAGCCTGGGCTGCCCAGTAGCGGCAGCAAGGTGTAGTGCGGTCTGTCCGGCATCCGATCTTATGTTGATGTCCGCATTTTTCTCCAGCAGCAGTTCGACCTCCTGCCTGCCGCCCGATAGCACCGCGGCATGGAGGGGAGCCATGCCGATACGGTCCCTGGCATTGATATCCGCACCACTGCCAATCATGAGTTCGGTGGTTTTCGGGCGTCCATAAAAGGCCGCCATGTGCAGCGGCGTTCTGCCCAGTGCATCTCTGGAGTTGATTTCAGTACCGGCTTCCAGCAGCGCCTTGATCGCCGCCAGATCGCCCTGAATAGCGGCTTTGGCGAGGGGGGATTCGGCTACCGGTGGTGCTTCACTGTTGACCGGGGCGCTGGAATTTTCATCCTGCCTGTTGCATGCGATGATGTTCAGCGCAAGTCCGCCAACAGCAATCACTGCAGCCAGTCGGAAGACTTCCGCGAGGCGGTTCGTAAGGCCGGCGGCGCGAAAAATTTTGTCATATCGTTTCATGGGTGTCCCGGTGTTGCGCATTGTCTTTAAACAGGCATTAATCATAAACGATTGTAAGCAGGATGGCAGACGAAGCTGATCGGGCGTTCCTGGGAAAGTTCCAGCAACAGCTTTTTGGCACTTGCTAGTTTTCGGCTACAATTCGACTTTCCCGCTACTGATATATCCATGACCAAATACGTCTTCGTCACCGGCGGTGTGGTGTCCTCCCTCGGAAAAGGCATCGCCGCCGCATCACTGGGTGCGATTCTCGAATCCCGTGGCATCAAAATCACCCACATCAAGCTTGATCCCTACATCAATGTTGATCCTGGAACGATGAGTCCGTTCCAGCACGGGGAGGTGTTCGTCACTGAGGACGGCGCCGAAACCGACCTTGATCTGGGACATTACGAGCGCTTTACCAGCGCCAAGATGAGCCGGCGCAACAACTTCACTACCGGCCAGATATACGAGACGGTGATCAAGAAGGAGCGGCGCGGCGAATATCTCGGCAAGACGGTGCAAGTCATCCCGCACATTACCGACGAGATCAAGGCGCATATCCGGCGTGGGGCTGAGGGCGCCGATGTGGCCATTGTTGAAGTCGGTGGCACCGTGGGCGACATCGAGTCGCTCCCTTTTCTCGAAGCCATTCGCCAGATTGGCTTGCAGGAGGGGCGCAGCAACGCCTGCTATGTTCATCTTACGCTGGTGCCCTACATCCCGACTGCGGGCGAATTGAAAACCAAGCCGACTCAGCACTCGGTGAAAGAGTTACGCGAAATCGGTATCCAGCCCGATGTCTTACTATGCCGCGCTGACCGTCCTATACCTGAAGACGACAAGGCGAAAATTGCACTCTTTTGCAATGTGCAGATCGAGGCGGTGATTGAGGCGCTCGATTCCGATTCGATCTACAAGATTCCGGCCATGCTGCATGACCAGATGCTCGACGAGATCGTTTGCCACAAGCTGAATATTCTGGCCAAAGCCGCTGACCTCACGGTGTGGAAGAATCTGGTCAATGCGCTTGAACACCCGGAATACTCGATTAACATCGCCTTTGTTGGCAAGTATGTTGACCTGACCGAGTCGTACAAGTCGTTGACCGAAGCACTGGTTCATGCCGGGATTTACACCCGAAGCAAAGTCAGGATCAACTACATTGACTCCGAAGAAATCGAGAGCAAGGGCTGCGATTGTTTGCAGGACATGGATGCCATTCTGGTGCCGGGCGGTTTTGGACGGCGCGGCACCGAGGGCAAGATTGCAGCGATTCGTTACGCCCGCGAAAAAAGGGTGCCGTATCTGGGCATCTGTCTCGGCATGCAGCTTGCCGTCGTTGAATATGCCCGCGATGTAGCCGGCATGACGGGTGCACACAGCACCGAGTTCGACAAGGAGTCGCCCTTTCCGGTGATCGCCCTGATTACCGAATGGGAGGATGTTTCAGGCAAGCTCGAAAGACGCGACGAGAACTCCGATCTCGGTGGTACCATGCGCCTCGGTGGTCAGATATGCCATCTTTCCGAAGGTACGCTGGCGCGTGAGATCTACGGCCGGGCCGAGATCGTCGAACGTCACCGCCATCGTTACGAAATTAATAACAACCTGCTTGGCGAGCTGGAAGCCAAGGGCTTAATTGTGTCCGGACGGGCGCCGGTCACCCTTTTGTGCGAGATGGTTGAATTGCCCCAAGCGAGACATCCGTGGTTTGTCGGCTGTCAGTTCCATCCGGAATTCACCTCGTCGCCGCGCACCGGCCACCCGCTGTTTATCTCGTTTGTCCGTGCGGCAATCGACAACAAGGCCCAGTCATGAGGTTGTGCGGATTTGAGGCCGGGCTGGAGCAGCCTTTGTTCCTGATTGCCGGTCCGTGCACCGCCGAGTCTTTGGCGCTTTGCGTCGATGTTGCCGGGCAGATGAAAGAAATTTGCGCCCGACTGGGCGTGCACTATATTTTCAAAGCCTCCTACGACAAGGCCAACCGAAGTTCAGGCCAGTCGGCGCGCGGTCCGGGGCTCGAGGGCGGCCTGCACATTC
>JAYSZS010000115.1:0-5097 GCA_043737935.1 Propionivibrio sp.
CACTCTCCTGAAATTGATATATACCAACGGTAGTAATATGTCGTCGAAAATGCAATTGTGGCGCTGGAATCGCCCAGTAAAACCGGGCTCCTACGAGAGCGCCAGGTTCGGTTACGAAAATGTTGATGATGGGGTTCTGCGCCCAAATCAACGGAATTAGTCCAAATGAGTTATACCTCAGCCGGACACAATTCTCTCTATGCCGCCCGAACTTCGTTCAACAGATCGGGATGGCGATCCAGCATCTTGAGTAGTTTGACCAAAGCCAAAGGCGGTTTAGTCTTGCCGTTCTCATAACGCGAGAACGCATTGATGCCACCACCGAAAATTTCGGCGGCTTCGCGTTGACCGAGATCGAGCTTCTTGCGCACGCTGGCGATGAATGCGGGATCAACAATGGCGGCATTCACCTGCTTGTTGAACGCCTGCATTTCGCGCATGACGCGATCGGTTTCAGCCCTATCGGTGATGGACTCATCACATGCAGGGCAAAAATCAGCCGTCACCACAGGAATGATGGTGGTTTCACCCTTGTAGGTATAGGGCAGGTCGCGGGTATCGTGGATCAGTTCCGCCGCGCCGCAAACAGGACATTTCATGTTCATAGCTCCTTGAAGGACACAGCACGTCATCAATGACCGTCAATATCAGATACACGTCGCCCGCCTGCGTGCTGGGGCGCTCGGTAAATTTGTTCTAACGCTAACTCATTGAATTACCGTCATTCCGGGCTTGACCCGGAATCCAGTGCGTTTATCAAAATTGTTTTACTAACATCTTGATCAGATGTACAAATCTGGATTCCGGCCTTCGCCGGAATGACGACGGGTTTTTAAAACAAATTAACCCTGTGCTGGGGCGGTACACGTCTTGCCAGACTGTGTGATCGGCGTGTATGGTCATGCTCTTGTAGAAATCTGCTGCCGTGAGCGCCATTACCACGGTCAGCACGTCAGAAAGTTGCAACCCCAACTCAGTGGCCCCGAGCCTGGCTGCACGTGCCGCACGCACTTTTCCAGCTGCTACCAAGGCTTTCACCTCAGACAGCCTGTAATGTGGGATACGTTTCTCCATGAATTATTAATAACCTGGTTGGTTTGTTTTGGCGAGTTGTTGTTGGTTAATTGCGGTCGTCTCAATTTGCCCCAGAACGTTATTGCGACACGCCATTCAAGCGTGAAATAGCCTATCTTTAAGCACCGGCAGAACTCCTGAAGAGACTCGTATTCATTGCCTCTCAGCCTGACATCCTTTTCGTAGGAGCGCAGATTTCTGCGCGATAGGCGGTTGATCGCGGAGCAGTAATCGCCCAGCAAGCTGGGCTCCTAAAAGGTCGCGAACTGCGCCTTGCTGCCGTTGTAGTGTGTGCAAATTTTAATTTGCGCACGTCGTCAACCGGGATGACCATGCACGCACCATTTTAACGACCGGCATACGTGCGCAAATGAAACTTGCACACCCTGCAAGGCTCGACGCGCACTACCCGGTATGGCGGCAGATTCAGGATGTTGGCAGGCCTCCTTTAGTCACCGCTCCATTCCGGAATCAACACTTTGATCGCGTTCAGATTCAATTTGGCGTGCCAGAGTAAGCGCATCCCGGAGATTCAGACGCACCATGGCCAAACCGCCAACGTAACCGCCCAAGGCGCTTGTAGCGCGTTGTTCGATCTCGTCAGCGGAGGTCAGGCCGAGACGCACTAGCTCGGCAATATCCTCTTTATCATTACCAGCAAAACGGGCAATTTTACTGACCGCGAGATCAAGCGGGGAGAGAATGTGCAGCCTTATCTGCTCCATGTCTAAATCCAGCGGAATGGCATCGTCAAGGTAATCTTCGTGCAGCAAAGAAAAAGACGCGTTGTAGTTGGTGTCGAAATAGATCGACTCCCGCGTCCCATCCTCCAGCGTAACGTCCACAATGAGGTCGTTCGGAATGAAAACACGGCTGCCAAATTCAGCATCAACGTCCGTCGTGACACGACTCGCCGTGTAGAGATGAACTGCCATCCCTCCCGCCAAATACACATTGAGGGGACTGCGCAGTGAAAGTCGTTCTTCAAGTTGCTTGAAAAGCGCTCTCAGCCCGACTGCCAGCGCAGTGCCGGTATGGAACGCTTGGTTCCTCGGCATGGTTTCAGCGCTCATAAAGTTGATGACTCAGCATGTCACGCAGACGCGGCAAACTCAGAACCCAGCCATTCCTGACTACATCACCCGGAGCCAGTCGTTCATTGGGATGCGTGGCGAAATACTGCTCACTTGCCCGCATCAGGTTCGTGGATTCGTGAGGAAACTGCGACCGGACGACCATCGCAGCCAGCTGGAACACATTGGCCTCTCGTTGATCTTGTGCTGTCGGCACGAATTCCCGTGCGGCAACGGTGCACCGGGTTAGAAGCGCGGCTTCAAGTTCTCGGGTCGTCATAGCGCCTCCGTTTACAACTGACTATTACGATTTTAGATAGCTGAAACTCTACCTTGAAACATGGCGCAACGCACTTTTTCGATGTTTGTGCATCAAGTATTGCAGTGGCGTTTCCTGGTGCCCATACGCTTTTACGAATACCAACCAATGTAACGATCGGCACACTCGCTAACGATCGGCACACTCGCGCAAACACGGGCATGGAGGTGGTCATCATCCGCCCACCGCTGGTGTATGGCCCCGGGGTAAAGGCCCATTTTCTGACCATGATGCGTTGGTTGAACAAAAGCATTCCCCTTCCGCTCGGCGCTATCCACAACAAGCGTAGCTTCGTGGCGCTGGATAACCTGGTCGATCTGATCGTCACCTGTATTGATCATCCGGCGGCAGCGAATCAGACTTTTCTTGTTTCAGATGACGAGGATATTTCGATCACGCAACTGTTGCAGCGGATGGGGGATGCGCTGGGCAAGCCGGCACGCCGAGCATGCCGGTATATTTCCCCTTGCCGGACTGGTAGGCAATCACTGTGGCCTCTGCGTCGTGCCACAGTTTCATTTTAAGCAGTACGTCGCTGCGGCCGGTCGTGTATAGCGCATCGGCGCGGTGCAGCATGAGGCCTTCGCCACCAAGTTTGAGGATTTCGTCGAGCTTGTGCTCAAGCGCTTTACGGTGGGTCATTTCAAATTGCTCGACCGCCTGCAACCAGGGCACACCGGCATTTGCAATCAGCGACCGCATGACCTGCCAGACAGCCGCTCGAACTGCCCGCGCCCTATCCACAGTTCGCCGTCCAGCGCCTGGGTCAGGAAATTCTCGATAAACCATGTCGGCGCATTGATGACGTTGCCATTGCGTGTACGCAACACCTGGCCGTTCCAGAAGGCGCGAACGCCATCGAGCTTTTCACTGACCAGGTAAAGAGCAACATCGGCCTGCCCGTGCTCGGTTTCGGCCAGTAGCAAGGGCAAGGGTTCGGCAGACAAGGGCATAGCTGGCGTGAATAGGGCGGCCACCAGCAGTGTCTGAACTGTGAAATCCAATCGCATCAACACACCTCACATCTGGCAACGATCTGAGCAAAATTAAATGCAGGGCTGCGCGCCGGCATTCAACGCCGCTCTGGACTGGCAAGCAGGAAATCGCTGACAAACCGGTATCGGTCATTGACGACCCATTCCTGCACCCTGCTCATATCGATATTCATGTAATCGTGCACGATCCGGTTACGCAAACCGACGACGGCATTCCACTGCGCAAGCTGCTCGGTAGCGATCTCACCGCACCTGGCCAGTGCCGAAAAAGCATCATAGGCCGAAACCGGCACCGGCTCGCCCGATGCTTTAAGGATCTGCTTGGCTTTTCCGATAGCATTCTCGATGAGCACCTGCAAGGCATGCAGCACTCCGCTTTGTTCCAGTGCCGAGAGCGAGCGCTCCAGCTTGAAGCGCTCTGCTGCCTCGTCAAGCATGGCCGTCTGCTCCCTGGCAATTCGCGCCGTCTCCAGGTAATACAGATCAAGCCGCATGCGCCTGCTCCCAGTAGAAATACTCCAGCTCGCGCCAGGTGCGGGTCAGGAAATGCATCCAGTTGAGAGAGTCTTCCCCGATGAGAACTATCCCGTTCTCGGCCACGTTGGCGCGCATGGTCAGACTGGCGCGGGCAAGGTCGATCAGATCGACTTGCACATCACTCACTCCGAGCACCTGGGCTATCTCCCTGCGTAGCGACTCATGCGCACCAATGACAACAAGCCAGTCGACCGACGCCTGCCACTGAACGGCAATATCCCAATCGCTTTCAGCCTGTGCCGTTCCGTCGGCGCGGCTACCTACCAGCACGGCAAATGCCAAAGCCGGCTTGTCGGAAAAAACCCGCTTTAGCGCGTCCAATCGGTTCATCTAATGAACATCATCGCGTAGTTCTGTTATTGCCCCAGAATCTCGGCCAGCATCCGTTCAACGCCGACCTGCCAATCCGGCATAACCAGACCAAAGGCCGCCTGCAACTTGCCGGTATCGAGCCGTGAGTTGAGCGGCCTTTGCGCGGGCGTCGGGTAGGCGCTGGTACGAATGGCCTCTATGGCCTCCGGCATGACCCGAATCGGTCGCCCGGCCTGGCGGGCATGCTCAATGACGAATCGCGCATAAGCGTGCCAGCTCGTCTCGCCACCCGCGGCCAGATGGTAAACCCCGGCGAGTTGAGGGCGGCGCTGAAGTGTGCGCACCGCGTGTGCGGTCACATCGGCCAATAACTCGGCGCCCGTCGGAGCGCCGATCTGATCGCTGATGACCTTGAGTTGATCTCGCTCTTGCGCCAGGCGCAGCATGGTCTTGGCGAAATTCGCCCCACGCGCCGCATAGACCCAACTGGTGCGCAAGATCAAATGTTTTTCACAGCGAGCGACGGCCAGTTCTCCGTCCCGCTTGGTTTTCCCGTAAACGCTGAGCGGCCCGGTGGCATCGGTTTCCAGCCAGGGTTTTTCTCCGCTGCCATCGAAAACGTAGTCGCTCGAATAGTGCACCAGCCAGGCATCGAGTTCCTGTGCTTCATCCGCCAGTACGCCAGGGGCCAATGCGTTGATCCTGCGCGCCAGTTCAGGCTCGGACTCGGCCTTGTCGACCGCCGTAAAGGCGGCGGCGTTAACGATGACATCCGGAGCCACGCGCC
>JAYSZS010000116.1:0-22967 GCA_043737935.1 Propionivibrio sp.
GGTGCAGGCGGCCGAGGGGGCCGCTGAATCGCTACGCAAGATCAAGGACGGCGCGCAGACGACGCTGGAACGGATCCGCGAAGTGGCCGACTCGACCCAAGAGCAAAGCATCGCCAGCAACAGCATTGCACAGAAGGTCGAGGAAATTGCCTCGATGGTTAAAGAGACCAGCGCCGCGATGCACTCGACCGCAGAAACGGCCAACGATCTGGAAAAGATTTCCAGCGAACTGACCCGACTGGTCAGCCGCTTCCGCTGCTGATCGAAAAATTTTTTACTGAGAGTCTGTGAATTAATGCTTTAACCCCAACCGCAGAGGCGCAAAGTGGCCAAGGTGACGCAAAGAATGTTTTACAAGCCATGGGTTAAATTTGCGCTTTCTTTGCACCTTTGCGTCTTTGCGTCATTGCGTCATTGCGGTGGATTTTTGATTTTTTTTGATTTTTTCACAGTCTCTGAGGCTAGAGGCGGTTCGTTCGCTGATGATCGAAAACACAGATCTGACCGCATTCTTTTGTATTTTATTAGCTGTATTTCATGCTTCCGAATAATCCAATGAGTGTGCCCAGCGAAAAAAACAGCTCGGCCATACAGCGCATCCTCGCGCTCTTGGCGAACATGACGGACTTGTCGGCCAGCGACATATCCCGTGAAGCCTTTGTCGGCATCACTACCCTGGCGTGCGGCGGCTACCTGAAAGCACTTCGCACAAGACGGCTCATTCATGTCAGTGGATGGCGAAAGACAGGCAAAGGATTTGTGACCCCTTTGTTTAGCCTGGGTGATCGACCGGATCTTGCACGACCCGAATTCAAGGATGAGGACAGGGATTCGGTCGGAATGAACCTCATCGTGGGCGCTTTAGAGCGGGGCGGCATGATGACCTATCTCGAAGCCGCACTGGCGACCGGGTTGTCGTCGAACACCATAAAAAACACTCGCTATATGGATATTCTGGTCAAGCAGAAAAGGATTCATATCGCCGCCTGGCGCCGTAACCGTGCGGGCCCATTGATTGCTGTGTATGCCGTGGGCTTTGGCAATTCGGCTGAAAAACCTGCCCCGCTTTCAGGAGCCGAGAAGTGTCGCCGGTGCCGTGAAAAGAAACGTGCGCTCTCAAACAACAGGGGCATTGCTACTCAACTCTCGAAGATCCAGGGTATCTGCGTCGCCAGATGAAGCTCAGGGCCGAGTTTTTCTCCGCGGGTTGATCACAAGCCGCCTCACATCAATGTATGTTGTTTTTTGCTGCACTGAGCACCTGGATTTGTGCCGACGAGCGGCTTAGGCTTACTGCTTACTCGTTGACAAACTGACGCAATTTTTTGAGCCAGTCCTCAAAGCCATTGTTCAGCCCGGCAGCAAGCATCGTCTCCCGCTCGAATTGCTTGCGCTCGACCTCCCTGGACAAGGCTTTGAATTGCCATTCCAGTTCGTCGATCAGCACCGTCTGTTCGAGGACGATTTCGGGGTCGTCGCTTCCCGTCATGGCCAGGGCGTCTCCAAGCCGGCAAGGATCGAAGCCGGTTTCAAGCAACATCATGCGCAGACCATCGACGCGCTCGACGATAAAAGGAACCGCCGAAACATCGGCCGGCGTCAGCGTCTTGCGCAGCCCGATCCAGTCTTCAAACAACTTCCCGGCCTGCGTGAGACGGGTCATCATGGCCACCTCTTCTGCGGGCTGCGCTGGCGGCAACTTCGAATCGTTGAAAAGCTGGCACACGATAGCGACCGCTTGGGCATCGTATTTCTTGCGATTCAGCCGCAATTTCATGTTTATCCGCTTGTCGGCACCATCCCTTGCCAGCAGCGTGGCCGCAACTTCTGCGACGGCCAGATAGCGAGAGACCGTACCGATCTGCTCGCCAGACAATCGATAGGGGTAACCGCTAGCGTCGAGCCGCTCGTGATGTTGCAGCACGGCACTGGCCGTCTCCTGTGGAATCTCCGGAAAATCGCGCAACATCAGGAAGCCGGTAATGGGGTGCGTGTAAAGATGGCGTCGCTCTGCGGCCGTCAGGCGATGCTCAGACCTAAGGATGGCCGGA
Source organism: Propionivibrio sp. (assembly GCA_043737935.1). Classification (GTDB taxonomy): domain Bacteria; phylum Pseudomonadota; class Gammaproteobacteria; order Burkholderiales; family Rhodocyclaceae; genus Propionivibrio. Next base: position 2,052 of record JAYSZS010000116.1, read on the forward strand.
TCGATGTAAAGTTCGCCGGCGTCATGGAAAATGCTGGCCAGAGCCAAGGCCTGCAGGTCTGCACGCGGCAACTTGCCGCGGATTCCCAGCACCGTTGAAATCATTGCCGTGACCAACCCGTGCTGGAAGAGCTGCGGCCGATCCGCCTGCATCACCGAGAGCTTGAGGATCAGTGGTGCGGGAAGCTGCAAGTCGTCAAATAGTGCTTGCAAGCGCTCAAGCGACTCGGGCTGCTCGAGCAGGGGCGCCAGCGAAGGTACCTGACGCGCCTCTTCGTAACCCAGACTGACGAGTCTTGCGCAATCCAGGGAATCGGCCATGCTGAGTGACTGTTCGATCGGTTTCAGCAGTTTGTGCTCAATGAGCCGCTCGTAAAACTTTCCGGTCAGCCTTGTTCCGCTGCTGACCAGCTTGATTCCGCTTGTGGCGTAAATATCCTCGCTGGCGACGACTTCCCGCTGCTCGGCGACATTGGTTACCGCCTTGAGGAAATGCGTATTCTCCTCAAGCAACTGCTGTGCAAGTTGCTGCGTGTTATCAATCGGCGTGTTATGGACGGGCGACATGGGAATCAGCTTTCATTCGAGAAGGGCAGGCCGTTCAGCGGAAACTGCTTGGCCAAGCCTTGACCCATCAATAACGAAATATTAACTCAGGCACAGAATAAAAGACGCTGCGTCTGACGGTTTGTGCGTATTCAACCCGAAAAGGCAATTCAATACGCTGTCTCAGTGCCCAGCATCTTGTGCTGCCGCCAGAGCAGAAAGGACGCCCATGCCACTCCGGTGAAGACCATCAGTGCGCCAAGTTTATGTACGACGAAACCCCAAGCCGGCGCGTGCTGCAACTGGCCGAAGCACTCAAGCAGATAAATCCAGTCGTGCGGACCGTCCTCGCCGGTATGCCCGCCGAGCATGATCAGTTGCGGTTTCAGGGCGTCATAAACGTAGGGGGCGAGATCGAGAAAGCTGGCGCCGAACCAGCACAGGCAGACGGCGGCAGCGAAGTTGTCGCGGTTCTTGAGCACAAAAGCGATCGCCAGGCCGAACGGCAAGGCGAGCTGAAAGAAACTGCCGCCGAGGATGGTGAGAAACTCGCCGAAGGGCAGGAACAACACATGACCGGCTTCATGGATCGGCAACAGGATGTTGTGCATGAACGAGCCCCCGATTTCGCCGTCGCGATAATTCATGGCGATCAAGCGCCAGCCCCAGACGGTGATGAAGACCAGTGCGGCACAGCGGGAATAAAAAACCGTCGGCGCCATGCGCGCCTGCGGCGTCAGCAGCGCGGCAAGAAGCGCGCTCGACGATTCAACAGCTACCGATCGCTGTGCGACCCCTTCGCCCAGATCGAGGTCCGCCTGCGATGCTTCCCACTTCTGGAAATACACCTCACAGACCGGACACTGCCCGTCAGCCGGCATGGCCTGTGCCGGCCTGTAGCCGCATTTCGGACAACGGTAAAAAACGCGAGTCATTTAATGCCGGTATTCAGTTAAAAGTAAAAAGCGAACCACCAAGTCACCAAGTTGACCAAGTCAGCACCAAGTTAAAGCCCCATGAACTTCGTCATTCGCTGGACCTGACGGTGAGGCATTGGTCATTGACCAGCCTGCTAGCGACGACGTGAGCCGCCAAGAATCGAACCGAGGACTCCTCGGATGATTTCGCGCCCGACCTGCGAGCCGATGGCGCGAGCTGCGCTCTTGGCGGCGGCTTCCAGCACCGAGTCACCGCCCTTGTTGCGCCCACCACTGCCCGAACTGCCCCCGATGATGTCCCCCAGGCCACTGAACCAGCCACCGCCGGTAGTCGGAGCCTGCTCGCTTGTGGGTGCCGGCGTCGGTGCCTGTGGCCGCGCTACGGCGCCGGCCGACCGGCCTTTCAGTTTCTCGGAGGCCGACTCGCGATCCAGTGTCTTTTCATAAACGCCATAGACCAGCGAGGCCTTGATCACGGCCTGCCGCTCCTCTGCCGTCAGCGGGCCGATGCGTGAGGCCGGTGGCAGGATGAAGGCGCGCTCGACCACATTCGGTCGCCCCTTTTCGTCGAGGAAGGAAATCAGCGCCTCGCCGACACCGAGTTCGGTTATCACTGCTGCCGCAGCGAAGGCCGGGTTCGGGCGCAGGGTATCGGCGGCCGTTTTCACTGCCTTCTGGTCGCGCGGCGTAAAGGCGCGCAACGCATGCTGTACGCGATTGCCGAGCTGGCCGAGTACGGTGTCGGGAATATCCAGCGGATTCTGCGTCACGAAATAGACGCCGACGCCCTTCGAGCGGATCAGCCGGACCACCTGCTCGATTTTATCCAGCAATGCCGGTGGTGCTTCGTTGAACAGCAGGTGCGCCTCGTCGAAGAAGAAAACCAGCTTCGGTTTGTCTACATCGCCGACTTCGGGCAAGTGCTCGAACAGTTCGGAAAGCAGCCAGAGCAGGAAGGTCGAGTAAAGCCGTGGCGATGACATCAGTTGGTCGGCGGCAAGAACGTTGATGATGCCCTGGCCATTGTCGGTCTGCATCAAGTCGTTGATGTCGAGCATCGGCTCGCCGAAAAAGATATCGCCGCCCTGCTCGCCGAGCGTCAGCAAACCGCGCTGGATGGCACCGATCGACGCTGCCGATACATTGCCATATTCAGTGGTAAAGGATTTGGCGTTTTCGCCAACGTGCTGCACCATGGCGCGCAGATCCTTGAGGTCGAGCAGCAGCAGGCCCTGGTCGTCGGCGATCTTGAACACCAGTTGCAGCACGCCCGCCTGCGTATCGTTGAGCGCCAGCAGCCGCGCCAGCAGGATCGGCCCCAGGTCCGAAATCGTTGTGCGTACCGGATGCCCCTGCTCGCCGCTTACATCCCAGAAGGCCGCCGGAAATTTCATCGGCGCCCAGTCGCTCACCGACAACGACTGCAAGCGCTGCTTGAGCTTCGGACTGTCGACGCCGGGCGCCGCCAGTCCGGAGAGGTCGCCCTTGACATCGGCCATGAAAACCGGAACGCCGATGCTCGAGAAACGTTCGGCCAGCACCTGCAGGGTGATCGTCTTGCCGGTACCGGTAGCGCCGGTAATCAGTCCATGGCGGTTGGCCAGTGCGGGAAGAAGTCCCAGATCGGTCTGTTCGTGCCTGGCAACGACAAGGGGCTCAATCATGAGTCACTCCGGTAAATTGGGTCAGTCGAGAGATGTTAGAATGCGCGGCTTGATCAGCAAGCGATTTTATCAACTATCGGCAGCAGTCCTGGTTATTCCGACCGGGCCGTTGCCAACGCTGTACCGACAAGAGGTTAGCATGGCCGGACATTCAAAATGGGCGAACATCCAGCACCGCAAAGGGCGCCAGGATGAAAAGCGCGGCGCGACATTCTCCAAGATCGCCAAGGAAATTACCGTAGCCGCCAAGATGGGCGGCGGCGACCCGGGATTCAACCCGCGTTTGCGTCTGGCGGTCGACAAGGGCAAGGGGGTCAACATGCCCAAGGACAAGATCGACAACGCCATCAAGAAGGGGACCGGCGAACTCGAAGGCGTCGATTACATTGAAATCCGCTATGAGGGTTATGGCATCGGCGGCGCCGCAGTGATGGTCGACTGCCTGACCGACAACCGCACGCGCACCGTCGCCGAAGTTCGCCATGCATTCAACAAGTACGGCGGCAACATGGGCACCGACGGCTGCGTGGCTTTCCAGTTTACGCATTGCGGCCAACTGCTCTTTGCTCCGGGCACCGACGAAGCGGTGCTGATGGATGCCGCCATCGAAGCCGGTGCCGACGACGTGCTGAGCAACGACGACGGCTCGATCGAAGTCACCACCCCGCCCAACGACTACATGAGCGTCAAGGAAGCCCTTGCAGCCACCGGCTTTAACGCCGAGTTCGGGCAGGTGACGATGAAGGCCGTTAACGAAACCGAGCTGACCGGCGACGACGCCGTGCGCATGCAGAGGCTGATCGACGTGCTGGAAAGCCTCGACGATGTGCAGGAGGTTTATACCAATGTGGTCATTGACGAATAGTTCGTCGATTCTTTTCAAAATGGTGGTCTAGCCCCTTTTTTCCATTTTCGCACCTTCAATGCCAGCCCCGGAATTCTCCACCATGCTCTCGCTAACTCAACGGTATACGCTGCTCGATATCAATGAAAATTTCGAGGAACGCGAGTTGCGCGCCGCGCCGGTCTTGATCGGAAGCGTGGCCGAAGTTGAGTCCACAGGAGATTACATGCACTGCGAACTCCGGAACAGGAACTCAACCCGAATCAAGGTCGATATTTTCTTTAGTGAAATGAAGATCGAAGGCCAGCCGTATCTGGTTATCGACAGCGATTGCAGTTGTAAGACAGGTTATTCCTGCGGACACGCTGCGGCCGCTCTGCTTTTCATGCTGCAACAGCGCGCCGCGTCTGCTGGTCTGCGCGGCTCATCGACAACACCATCGCCAGCGGTCCCCCAGGTTAATCCAGGCTTGCTGCACTGGGTAGAAACTTTGCGCCGGGCCAGTGGGGTGGAAAAAAAAAGCCAAAAGCCAAGGCCAAGGCCACTCAGGCCATTTATTACCTGATCGGCTACTCCATCTTTTATGGTGATTTCATTCTCAAAACGGTCAAGGGCCGAATCGACCCGGCGGCGCCGCAAAAGCGCAACACGTCGGAATGGAGTCATGCCGAACGCGCCTTGCTGACGCCACCGCAATTTACCGACGACAGCGACCTCGATATTTTCCGTCTGACGCTGAAGGTTTCCGGAAAAGGTCACCTCGGCGACTGCGCACCGCTGTTCGGCAAATACGCCGCATCGCTGCTGGCCGCAGCGCTCGCCAGTGCTCGCTGCTACTTTTGCCTGGAGATGAGCGCGCCGCACAGCGGGGCCCTCAACCAGCTGCGCATTGGCCCTGCCCGGCCTGGCGATATCACCTGGCAAGTCAACACGCGCCAGCAGATCGTTCCGCACCTGGTCACCCAGCCGCCGTCAAGCACGCTGTTCTTTCTGGAGCCGCCGTGGTACCTCGATCCGGAATCCGGAGAAGCCGGCCCGGTTGCAAGCAAAGTCTCTCAACCACTGCTTGACGCGCTGTTCCGGCTACCGCCGCTCGATCCGGTCGACTTGCCGCTGGTCACTAACGCACTGGCCGAAATGGCTCCCGACATCCCCCCACCCAACGCCGACGCCGTTAGTCAGTTGCGCCAGATCGACGAACCCCTGCAGCCGATTATTACTTTGCATACGCTGAGCTGCTGGGCGGTTTACAAGCATCGCAAGTACGCAGGCACCTTCAACAATGGTTACTACGACTATGCCGAAATCGATTTCGCTTACGGTGCAGCGAACATGTCGGCGCATGACCCGCAGGACTACGTTACCGTCAGCGGCGGCGAAACCGTTCGCGTCATGCGCAACAGAGAGCAGGAAAACACGCAACTCGATTTTCTCGCCAGCCTCGGCTTCCAGCCGGTAATAGCCCGTTCGGTATCCGTTACCGGCGGTTTCTCCCCGGCGGCCTACGGGCTGGAGAGCGAAGCCGCGTGGGCCGGTTTCTCCACTGACCTCGCGCCAAAACTGCGGGCGGCGGGCTGGCAGGTGGTGGTGGGCAGCGAGTTCCGCCATCACCTGCTCAGCGTCGAATCCTGGGATGCCGAACTAAGCGAAAGCGAGGCCGGCTGGTTCGGGCTGGACATGGGCATCGTCGTCGAAGGCGAGCGCCTGCCACTGGCGCCGCTGATGCACAGCCTGTTTCGCAGCGACGGACGCTGGCTCGACAGCGAGCGCATGGCGCACATTGCCGACGACGAGCAGATCGAGCTGAAAGGCCCGCAAGGCGGGCGTATCCGCATTGCCGCCGAACGCATCAAGCCGCTGGCACGCACGCTGATCGACCTGTTCGACGGCCCCGCCGGTGGCCAGACCCTGCGCCTGCGCTGAATATGATTTACACCCAGAGCTAACCGACCCCCTTTGCGTTTTTGGCCTTGAGAGATGATCGTCATCTTGATGTATGCCAAGCCATTGAGATAGAGCTCAAAGCTAGGTGGCCAGAATCGACAAGATCAAGAAATCAGTCATCCGTCATTCCGAGTACGGTGCGCGCAGTTACTATGACTTGATTAAAAAGTAGGTTAGCTGCTTGAGGTGACCCATGGCTGAATACGGAGAAAGGACGCGTAGAGGAGCCACCCTCAGCGTGGTAACGGCCGCGAAGGACTATGGCGTAAACCAGGACTTCATTGTGAAGGGCATCCGCGCTGGTTAGCTTGAGTACCGTGATGGTGCGATGTGGGGCACAATCCCTACCTCAGAATCCTGCGCGGTGACTTGAGCGTTACATCACGGAAGAACTTGGCGCAGAATATTTGCTGAAGCTCAAGAGCCAGACCGAGCTGCGAAAAATCAAGAAGGAAATGGGTGACCTGAAAAAAAAGCTGGACGTACTTCAGGTTCGAAGAGCGGAACTTGAGTTGAATATCAAGATATAACTGATCGGTTGATGCCAGGGTCGCACAAGAGGTCAGCGTGTTTTTTGAAGCGTAAGCATTAACCGATCAATGCCCTGAATAACGGCGCTCCAGCGTTATTTTTTCGGGTATTCAGTCTGCCTGGCTAAGCCGGAGAGTGGCCTAAAAGACCTGCGTCGAAAGGTTCCCATTGACGTGATCCCGGTGCGTCATGACCACAAGTTCGTGCGCGATGCCTCGCGCTGTAAGCACAGTCAAGGAGGTTTGAAAGAGGGACGGTGGCACCCCGTCATTAGCTTCGAACGATACGGTTACCGGGGTCAGTGCCGAATAGTTTTCCTCGTCTCCTCGTCTCCTTGCCTCCCGACCGGATGCAGGAAAATGAGGGCACAGCCCTTCTTCATCCGTTAACCAGTCCAATGGCGATTGTGAAACAAAGTGTGTCCACCGTAGACCAAACGCCATCTCATCCGTTAAGCAGTTCTACTGGCCAATGGGTGCCCGACCGAACTGGACCTTGACACATGAACAGCCCGCTTTTTTCCTCACGCCCCTGGCACACTCTGCTTGCCCTGCTGGCCTGCGCACTATTTCTAGCAACGCCGGCACAGGCCGATCCGGCAGGTCGCATTGGGCGCATTGCCTGGCTCTCTGGCTCGGGAGCCGTCAATCTGTACAACCCGAACACCGGTGAGTCGTACAGCGCTGCACTCAACCAGCCGCTGACCAGCGGCGATACCCTGACCACCGTTGCCGGCTCACGGGCCGAGATCCAGATCGGCTCAATGAGCGTACGCCTCGACTCGGGCAGCCTGCTGGAAATTGCCCGGATCGACGATGACCAGGTTCGCCTTTATCTGAACCAAGGCCGGGCCATCGTCAAACTGCCGTCGCGTGAAGTCGTTCGCGACTTCGAGCTGGTTACACGTAACGGTCGATTCAGCGCACGCGACGCCGGGATCTACCGCTTTGACACCGATACCGGCAGCTCGAGCGCCACGGCCTATTTCGGCACGCTACATTTCGAGGCCAGCGACAGCGCACTCGATATCGGTGCCGGTCAAAGCGCCCAGTTCTGGCAACAAACTGGCGGGCAAACCCGCTATCGCCTGTCGAACGCCGTCAATGACGACTTCACCGAGTGGAGCGTCACGCGTGACCGGCGCCCGACGGCAAACACTTACGCGCGTTACGTCTCCCCCGAAATGACCGGCGCCGAAGATCTCGACGCCTACGGTAACTGGTCGGAAAATGCCGTTTATGGTGCTATCTGGACACCCCGCGTCGTCGCCGCCGACTGGGCTCCCTACCGCAGCGGGCATTGGGTCTGGGTCGCACCGTGGGGCTGGAACTGGGTAGGTTATGAGCCGTGGGGTTTTGCGCCCTTTCACTACGGCCGCTGGGTGCAGTATCACGGCGCGTGGGGCTGGGTTCCTGGCGCACGGATTGCACGACCGGTTTATGCACCCGCCATGGTGGCCTGGATAGGAACGCCGGGCTTTGCTGGTTCGCTTGCCATCGGCCGTCGACCCAACGTCGGCTGGTTCCCGCTGGCCCCGCACGAAGTTTATGTTCCGGCTTACCGGAGTAGTGCGAACTACATACGCAATGTCAATATCACGCACGTCAACAACATCACCAACGTAACGAACATCGTCAACAACCCGCAGGCGGTGGTTCAACATACGCATTACGCACACCGCGAACTGCCGCAAGCGGTCACCGTCGTGCCTGCCGATGTCGTTACTCATCGTCGCCCAGTCGCGCCTGCGGCGCTTTCGCCGGGAGATCATCGATCACTGCGTGATCAGCCGGTGCAGGCCAGCGCCCCGGTTTCTGTGCCGCAGGCTGCTGCACTGAGCGGAACCATGAACACGCAGGATCGCCCAAACCAGGCATTCACGCGCCGCGTTAGCGAGCGTCACGCACCGCCAGTAACGACCCCGGTAGCTCCCGGCATCCTGAACGCCAATCCATTGGTCGCTTCGACCGCAACTCAAGTTCCCGCCACCACACCGCAACGAAGCGAACGGCCCATGCCTGAAAACGTGAGGCCGGCCCCCCTGCCGAGACCTGAAGCCTTGGCGCCGGTTCGGCCGAATATTGCCGCCCCGGCTTCCGGAGTGCAGGCCGCACCTCAAGTCGAAACTCAGAATTCGCAGAATTCGCAAAATCGGCAGGAGCGGCAGGAGCGCCCAGACCGCCCAGGCCAACCCTCGACGTGGCGGGAACGTCAGCAACCGGAAGCTCTGGTCACCGCCCCGGCCGCGACAGGAAGCCGGAACGCTACGCCGCCGGCATTTGCGCCGGCACCTCAATCCCCTGTCGTCGCGTCGCCACGTAACGAGCGGCCTCAGACAGAAATCGTGCGGCCTGCAACGCAGACCAGATCGGAGCCGTTCGAATCGCGTGTTCAGGATCGCCCCTCCCGCCGCGATGAACCGGCCCTGAACCCGCCACCACTTGCGCCGGCACCTCAATCCACTGTTCTCGCCCCGCAGCGCAACGAGCGGCCTCAGCCGGAAATCGTACGGCCTGTTCCGCAATCCAGGACCGAGCCGATGGTTTCGGCGCCGGTCGCCGCGAGAAACCGGGAGGTCATTCCGCCGACGCCGGCAGCAATGCCACAAGCCCCGGTTGTCGCGCCGCAACGCAGCGAGCGTCCTCCGCCTGAAATAGGGCGGCCTGTACCACAGTCCAGACCGGAGCCGTTCGAAACGCGTGTTCAGGATCGCGCCGCGCGCCGCAACGAACCGGCCATCAACCCGCCGCAGAGTGCAATCCACAGCGAGCCGCCTGCGCAACAATTAAGGCAGGCCGCTCCAGCACGCATGGAAACGCCGCCACCGATGGTGCGCGAAACCCGCCATGAAGCGCCCCGTGAAATCAGTCGCCCGGCCGAACCTCGCGCCGAGGCAAGAACCCAGAATCCGGGAGATCGCCAGCTAGCGGGACAGAATGACCAGGAGAAAAAGAAACAACATCGTGACGAAGCGGAGAAGCGCTGAAGCATCCCGCCCGCAAAGCCTGGCCTCGGGCCACGGCGTATTTAAGCGGTGTGCCTACGTCGGCGCTGAGGGAGAACATCCGGGGATGAGGGCTTACGCTATTTGCATCACGCCGAACTGCGGATTCAAGTATTAATGCACCTCGGCGCTCAAGCGCAGACTCGGTATACTGTCGGCTTATCCAGCAAACCGACGCCATGCCGACGTTTAAAGCTTTGACCCCTCTGCTGTTCGTATTCCTGTGGAGTACCGGCTTTATCGGTGCCAAATACGGGCTGCCTTACGCCGAACCGCTGACCTTCCTGCTCACCCGTTATGGTCTTGTTCTCGGACTGATGACGATTTTTGCGTTGGCCACTCGCGCACCCTGGCCACGCGACGCGCGGCAGATTTTCCATATCGGCGTTTCGGGGATTTTTGTGCATGCCCTCTATCTTGGCGGTGTTTTTGTTGCCATCAAGCATGGCCTGCCGGCCGGCATCACCGCGCTGATCGTTGGCATGCAACCCTTGCTTACCGCCTGCGGTGCCGGCTGGCTGCTCGGCGAGCGCGTCAGCGCAAGGCAGTGGCTGGGGCTCGGGCTCGGTTTTGTCGGCGTCACCCTGGTGGTCGCCAACAAGCTAGGCAATTTGCCGCTAGGGACAATGATGATTCCTGCGCTGGTCGCGCTACTGGCGATCACCGCAGGCACCTTGTATCAAAAACGTTTTTGCCCGCACTTTGACCTGCGTACCGGTTCGGTGATTCAGTTTTTGCCAAGCGCCGTAATCACTGCGCTGGCCGCCAGCGTCAGCGAAACCATGGTCATCGACTGGACCCCCTCGTTTGTCTTCGCCCTGCTCTGGCTGGTGCTGGTACTCTCCTTCGCGGCGATCAGTCTGCTCAACGTGCTGATTCGAAACGGCAGCGCGGTCAATGTCGCCCGACTGTTTTACCTGACGCCGCCGAGCACCGCCATCATCGCCTGGGCGGTGTTCGGCGAAACGCTGGGCGGGCTGGCCCTGGCCGGCATGGTGCTGGCGGTGAGCGGCGTCTATCTGGCACGGGCCAACAAATGAGCGTGATCGGGAAGCGGACAATCCGTATCCTCGGCATCGATCCGGGCTTGCGCATCACCGGTTTTGGTGTCATCGAAAAAACCGGCAGTACGCTGTCCTATGTGGCCAGCGGTTGTATCAGGACCGAAGCCAGAACCTCGCTGCCGTCGCGACTGGGAACGATCCATGCCGGCGTGCGCGAACTGGTCTTGCAATACCAGCCGGAGCAGAGCGTCGTCGAAATCGTTTTTGTGAACGTCAATCCGCAGTCCACGCTGCGGCTCGGTCAGGCACGCGGGGCGGCCATTACGGCGCTGGTTGCCGGCGGGCTTGAAGTCGCAGAATATACGGCCTTGCAGGTCAAGCAGGCGGTGGTCGGCAACGGCCACGCCGACAAGAAGCAGGTACAGCACATGGTACGCCGCCTGCTATCGTTGACCGGCGATCCCAGCCCGGACGCCGCCGACGCGCTGGCCTGCGCCATCGCCCACGCGCACGGTGGGCAGGGCATGGGCAGCATGGCCACCCAGGGCCTGCGCGTGCGCAACGGGCGCTTGTCATGAACGCGCAGGAAAACCGCTTTCAACGCAGAGTGCGCAGAGGCGCAAAGGACGCAGAGAAAAACGCTTGATAAGGGAAAATGTATTTCGGTTTTTTGTTTTCTCTGCGCTCTCTTTATCTCTGCGCACTCTGCGTTGAAAGCGCTTAGGTTTTTAGTTTTAGCTATTTTGGAGAACCCAATGATCGGTCGTCTAGCCGGAACGCTGCTGGAAAAAACCCCGCCACAAGTGGTCATTGATGTGCATGGCGTCGGCTACGAGGTGGACGTACCGATGAGCACCTTCTACAACCTGCCGGCGCTTGGCGAAAAGATTTCCTTGCTGGCACATTTTGTGGTGCGCGAAGATGGGCAGTTTCTCTACGGCTTCGCCAGCGAAGCCGAGCGCTTCGCCTTTCGCCAGTTGATCAAGATCTCCGGTGTTGGCGCGCGCATGGCGCTGGCTGTACTTTCCGGGCTTTCCGTCAACGATCTGGCGCAAGCCATCGCCAGGCAGGAGGTCGGGCGGCTGATCAAAGTACCGGGCATCGGCAGGAAGACGGCCGAGCGCCTGCTGCTCGAACTCAAGGGCAAACTGGCCGACGCCCTGCCGGTTACTGCCCTGGCAGTTGAAGACAGTCAGCATGACATCCTCAATGCGCTGCTGGCGCTGGGTTACAATGACCGCGAAGCGACGGCGGCGATGAAACCGCTGGCCGTCGGCATTTCCACCTCGGACGGCATCCGCCAGGCACTCAGACTACTCTCGAAAGCATGAAGCAACAGATATCCTCAGCCCAGAAGCAGATTATCCAGATCGCCATCGTGGCGCTGCTGTTGATCGGCTGCATTGCCGTCCTGTTGCCTTTCACCGGCACCCTGCTTTTTGCCGGTGTGATTTGCGTCACCACGGCGCCCATCCGCAACCGCCTGCTCACTCTGTGTCGCGGTCGCAGCAGTCTGGCCGCCGCGCTGATGTCGCTGCTGCTGCTCCTGCTGCTGGTCGCGCCCATGGCCTTGCTCTCAGGAACGCTGGCCGAGGGCGTTGAATCGGCCATTCACTATTTCAAACCCATTCTCGAAAGCGGACTACCCAACGACCCACCCGTCTGGCTCGCCAGATTGCCCATCGTCGGCTCGGGAATCAACGATTACTGGCACAGGCTGGTGGACAGCCGGGAAGAAATGAACCTACTGCTGCGCCAACTCCTCGACCCCACGCGCAAAATCGCGCTGGCCACGGTGTCGCTTTTTGGCCAGGGTTTACTGCAACTGGTGCTGGTCATTTTCTTCGTGTTTTTCATGTTCCGCGATGCCGAGATCTACGCCGATGCGCTGCACATCGGCAGCCAGAAGCTGGCCGGCGAACTCGGCGAACGCATGCTCAGGCTGGCAATTGGCACGGTCACCGGCGTCATGGTCGGCATCGTCGGTACCGCTGCCGCACAATCGCTGGTGGCCATGATCGGCTTCCTCATTGCCGACGTTCCCGGCGTCATCATGCTGACCTTTGCCACCTTCTTTTTCTCGATGATTCCGGTGATCGGCGCCACGCTGATCTGGCTTGGTGCGGCCGCCTGGCTTTATGATGGCGGGCAAACGGGATGGGCCATTTTCATGATCCTGTGGGGAATGTTCGGTATCAGCAGCGTCGATAATTTCGTCAAACCGATCCTGATTTCGCGGACCTCCAGTTTGCCGCTGTTGCTGATCGTCGTCGGCGTCTTCGGCGGCGTATTGGTTTTCGGTTTTATCGGGCTCTTTCTCGGGCCGACCCTGCTCGCGCTCGGTCAGGTGCTGATCCGCGAATGGCTGGCGCACCCCGATTACGAAGACCCCTCCATTTAGCCATGATCGAAATAGACCAGCTCGACGACAACTTTGGCGATACTCCCGTCAATCGCCTGATTTCAGCGGAATCGAAATCGACGCAGGAGGAAGCCATCGAGCGTGCGCTGCGGCCCAAGCGGCTGGCCGACTACGTCGGTCAGGTCAAGATCCGCGAGCAACTCTCGATCTTCATCGAAGCCGCCAGGCGGCGCCAGGACACGCTCGACCATGTGCTGCTGTTCGGCCCGCCAGGCCTGGGCAAGACCACACTGGCGCACATCATTGCCGCCGAGATGGGCGTCAACCTGCGCTCGACCTCGGGCCCGGTGCTTGAGCGTGCCGGCGACCTGGCCGCCATGCTGACCAATCTCGAACCGCATGACGTGCTGTTCATCGACGAAATTCATCGCCTGTCGCCGGTCGTCGAGGAAATCCTCTATCCGGCGCTGGAAGACTTCCAGATCGACATAATGATCGGCGAAGGCCCGGCCGCACGTTCGGTAAAACTCGATCTGCCACCGTTCACACTGGTTGGTGCGACTACCCGCGCCGGCATGCTGACCAACCCGCTGCGCGACCGTTTCGGCATCGTTGCACGGCTCGAGTTCTACACGCCTGAAGAATTGATGCTGATCGTCACGCGCTCGTCGCAATTGCTCAAGGTGCCGACCGAACCCGGCGGCGCGCTGGAAATTGCCAAACGCTCGCGCGGTACGCCGCGTGTCGCCAATCGCTTGCTGCGACGAGTTCGCGACTTTGCCGAAGTCAGGGCGGCGGGGCACATTACGCAGGACGTGGCCGATCTGGCGCTGATCATGCTTGATGTCGACCACGGTGGACTCGATATCATGGATCGCAAACTGCTCTCCGCCGTGATCGACAAATTCGGCGGCGGACCGGTCGGGGTCGATAACCTGGCAGCCGCCATCGGCGAAGCGCGCGACACCATCGAAGACGTGCTCGAACCTTATCTTATCCAGCAGGGCTTCCTGCAACGCACCCCGCGCGGTCGCATTGCCACGGCTGCCGTATACCGTCACCTCGGCCTCGACAACCCGGCAAGCAGTGGACAAAACGAGTTGTGGCGGGGGCAGTAAACTGTTACAGAATCCACCGCAAAGTCGCAAAGTTGGCAAAGGTAACGCAACAAGACCAAAGTTGAATGCGTAATCCTTGCGTCCTTCGCGGCCCTTTCTCTGATTTTGCCGCGATGAACAGCGTGACCCGTCGCGCCAGACCCGGGGTTTGTCGACGCGAATGCCGGCACAGCCCGCGTGCAGGGAGGCGAAATCGGTGAGCAGGGGGCCGTCCGCAAGAAACTCGGCGAGCAGGCTGGCGCGCCGGACCAAGGCGGTCAGCAAGATGCGCGCATCAAGCTTTTCGGCGGCAGGCATGGCCGTTCTGTTGCAGGCGCAGCGGGGTGTTGAAATGCAGCGTAGCGCTCGTCATGACGTGGCCACCGTTGCGAGACCCAGATAAACGCCTGAACATGGGGCGGGATGATGCCGATCTCCGGTCGGTGGATTTCAATGTCGCCGCCATCGGCAGCACAATGAAAGACGCGTACCAGGCAGCGCTCGGTGGTCAGCAAATGTGCGATTCGTGCTTCACCCGGCTCTTTCCAGAGGCGGGCGAGCAGGGCGGAGGTATCAAGAACAAAGAGCGTCATTCGTTCTTCGCTGCCTGGCGTCGTTCGGCAATGAATTCATCGACAAGCGATTCGCCGGACTGCGCCGGGCAGTATTTTTCGATCAAGCCCTGGGCTCGTTTAAGACGCGCGGCGCGGGTGCTGAGTACCAACCGACCCTCTTCAATCTCGGCAATCATTTCGTCGCCTTCGTGCAGGCCAAGCTGGTCACGCTTGGCCTTAGGTATGACAACGGCCACTTTGTGTCATGGTTAATGTATTCATGGAAATATAATTAATAAATGACAAAATTTGATTTCAGTGGCAGAACAGCTTGTGCGCAAGTCGGCGAGTTTGAGTTATTTGAGCTGATCCTTGTCGATTTTCTCGACAACTTTGGGCAGCCACTCGGCGATCGCATCGACCGCCGTGCGTTTTTCATCGGCGCTCCAAGCGCTTCCTTCAAGCGCCTCCAGAGCCAGCTTGCGGGCGCGTGAGTGGTAGTCGCCGTTTTGCCGTTCTCGTCCTCCGCGCAGTTGTTCGGCGCGGGCGGCAACGCGGACTTTAAATTCCTCTATGCGCCGGGCATTAGGCGAAATCAAGGCGAGTGCGTCTCGGCGTGCGGTTTCGGATTCAATTCGGGCCTGTTCCCTGCTGCTGCCTGGCGGAAGTCCTGAATGCCGAAGAAATTGCCCTGGACGAGCAGGATCTTGCTTTGGCGCAGCCTTCGCGTACGGCGGCTACCTTTTCCCTGCCGTTTTTGTGTTGCCAGCGCCAAAGTGCAGTGGGGTGCAGTGGCGAGGGCTGCCGCCGTCTTGCTGTGGTCATCAAGCGATCGCTCGGGTTTGATGCCTAAGGCGGTGGCCGCCGGTAGGGCGTGCGTCATTACCAGCCACAGTCTGTCGAAGTGATCGAGCCAGAGCGGCAGATTGACGACGTGGGACTGAGGGATAAGTTACAAACCTTCGAGCAAGGCGACCCAGAGCGCGTGGTATTCGCGCCTTGGCCGTGGCGTTGTCACGCGGTATGCATGTAGCAGCAGTTTGGGGGAAGAGGCTTTCAGGTGCGAGTGGTTTGAGTGGGTAGCACCAGACGAGCCGGCCTTCTGCAATGTGCGGTTTGCCGATTTGTTCAAACAGGGTCACGATCACTGCGGACGGGCCATCCGCTCGGCGATCTGGCTGATTGCCGCACGCAGTTCGCTGACCTCGCTTTCCAGTTGGGCTATCCGCTCTTCCAGCGCGGTGCTGTGGTTTGCTTCGCCAGCGCCAGCCTGCTCGTGATTGACCGGGAGGTTCGCTGCTCCGCACAGCAGGTGCGCCCAGCGGTATTCGCGTGATCCAGGCTGTTTGGGCAACCTGACTACCAGCGCACCGCTGCTGCGCTCCGCCAGTTCTTCCAGATAGGCTTCGACCGAGGAGGCGTCGTCAAAGCGGTACAGCCGCTCGCAATTGGCGCGCAACTCGCTGACGGTCTGTGCACCGCGCAGCATCAGGATGGCCAGCAGGGCGACGCTGGCCAGTGGCACGCCATAGCATTTGCCAAGGTTTTGCGCATAGCGCAGTACACGACCGGACGCACCGTAGGTTTCGAGAACCAGCAGGCGGCCGCGTAATTCCTCCAGTGCGCTCTGGATCTCGCTTTCGCCGACATTCATCACCGGGTCGCGCGAGCTTTTCTGGTTGCCGCCGGCGGCCAGGCTGTTCAGGGTCAGCGGATAGGCGTCGGGGGTCGTCTTTTCCTTTTCAACGAGCACGCCGAGGAGTCGGGCTTCAAGCAGGGTCAGTGCGGGTAGTGCATGGCTCATGGTGTTTTGTCTTCCCGGCAAGTCATTCGGTGATTGAGTGTGTCAGGCGCGTCGATTCGTTCGGCAGGCGCCGACGGGTCATGGCGACGAGCGGCGCCAGACACTGGCCAGCCACGCTTGCTGTTCGTGCGGTAATCCGGCGGGACGGTAATAGTGCTCGAGTTCGATAAAATCGGCCTCCGCCATGCGGCAGCGCCAGGTTTCCAGATCGTGGTAGGCGCCGTAGCGCTCGCCGTTCCAGCCTTCCACATTGGCGCCATGCGGGTTGGAACAAAACAGCACGCCGCCGGGCTTGAGCGTGGCGTGCAATTGACGCAGTGCGCGCGGCAATTCCTGGCCGGGTACATGGAACAGTGAGGCATTGGCAAACACGCCGTCGAAACGCGCGTCCGGCAGATCAAGCTTGAGGAAGTCCTGCTGCCACACCTCGCAGCCGCTGTCTTTGCCGGCCATCTGCACAAAACGCTCGGAGCCATCGAGCCCGATGGCGAGGTGGCCGAGCCGGGCGAAGGCCTTGAGATCGCGCCCTGGGCCGCAGCCAAAGTCAAGGAGGGTGAACGGCGGTTCGCCGGAAATATGCCGTAGTATCGCGTCAATATTCTGCCGCACATCGTGATCGCGCGTTCCCTCGCGATAATCCTCGGCGCGCTGGTCGTAATGCCTCACCGTCAGGGCGGAAATCCGAGCGAGGTTTAGCCTGGCCGGTATCGACATCAGACGTTTCGGCAAGCTGGCCGGCTGGCCATTGTTGCGCAGGGAGAGGACGGTCGCTGGCGTAACGACGCAATCGACAAGAACTGCAACGCGGACTCTCCTGGCGAGGGGGTAGTAACCATTTTTCTCGTTCTTTGAATTGGAATTTACATGATAATCGCAAGTGGCCAAGTGGGGTGCTACTCTGCTGAAAAGCTGTACGTGTTTTGCTAATTCAAAGGGGCGTCGATGACGTTTCTATCGCTGTTTTTTGTCATTGAAATTTCGTTAGCGTCGCAGACAAATCGTTTTACCCGGCCGACAGAAGCCTGCTCAATTTGGCCCGAGTGGGTTGGATATATGCATTGGTCAATTCGCTCTGAGGTGACGAGCACAGCCAAAGATTCGTTCAGCGCAATCTCATGCGCGGTACTCAGCCTTTTCTCTTGGCGCGAGGGTGGGACGCATCATAAATCTTGGCCAGATGCTGAAAATCGAGGTGAGTGTAAACCTGCGTCGATGCAATGCTGGCATGGCCGAGCATTTCCTGCACCGCACGCAAGTCACCGGACGATTGCAAAACGTGCGAGGCAAACGAATGCCGCAGCATGTGCGGATGCACGCCGGTGGGTAGGCCTTGCGCCAGTGCTCGCTGCTTGAGCCGTTCTTCGATAACGCGCGGGTTGATGCGTTTGCCGCGTTGCCCGACGAACAGTGCGGATGCTTCAGGCGCGGCCACTTCGAGACGATGCCTGGCCCACACCCCGACCGCCTCGCGCGCCTTCTTGCCCACCGGAACCAGGCGTAGCTTGTTGCGCTTGCCGAGAACGCGCACTTCGCCGGCCAGAAGATCTTCCACACACGCCACATCGAGTGCGGCGAGTTCGGCAAGACGCAGACCGGACGAGTAGAAGAGCTCGAACATCGCCTGATCGCGAATCTCCAGAACGGCGTCGCTTGAAAATTCGAGCAGGCGGTTGGCTTCGTCCGGCGACAGAACCTTGGGCAAGGCCCTGGGACTTTTTGGCGCGCGAATGCCTTCGACGGGATTCGCCGTCATCTCACCGCGCAGACCGAGCCAGCGATAAAAGCCGCGCCAGGCGGAAAGCCTGCGCGCCAGTGAGCGCCCACCCAGCCCGCGCGCGTGCATCTGGGCGATGAAACGGCGGATGTGATGCATCTGAATGGTGTCGAGTTTGTAATGGCCTGGCAACTCGCCGATCAGCTCGCAGAGGACGAGCAGGTCACGCCGGTAGTTGCTGACCGTATGCGGTGACTGTCGCCGCTGCTGGGCGAGTTCGTCGAGGTAAACGCTGACTGACTCGCTGGAAACCATGAAGGGGGAGTCAATACAGAATCAATAGCGAATCAACGGCGAATCAACGCAACACCCGAGCCAGCGCGGCCGAGGCCATCTCGCCAAGACGCTCAAGATACAAGGTGCCCATGCCGTCATAGAAACGTTGTGGCTCTTCGCTGCCCAGCGCGATCATGCCAATCGTGCCGCCTCCATTGCGCATGGCGATCAGGGCCTGCGAGCGCAAGTGGCTGGAGGCATCGCCGAACCACGATGATGTTTCAAAGCCGGAAGTCGAACCACAGTAGGGTTGGCTGAGGGTCTCGGCGAATACCTGCAACTCTTCGCTGACATCGGCAAATTCAGGCAACTCATCGGCATTTTCCGGGTGGCCCCACAGGCGCAAGGCCACATGAGGAATGGCAAAATCATCGCGCAGATGAAAATTCAGGGTATGCAAAACCGACTGGAAGGATGCGGTCGCGATCATGGCCACGCCAAGGCGATGCATCTTTTCACTGATCGAGTCGTTCTCTTCACCGAACTGGAGCAACTCGCTCATCTTTCCTTCAAGCAGCTTGTTTTTGTCACGCAAGCCGAGCATCTGGCGCTCGGTGATCGAGATGGTTCGTCCGCCATGCGGATGCGGAATCACCAGGCGCGATATCAGATCCGGATACTCCTCTAAGAACTGTGGATTGTCCTGCAGATACTGGGCGACTTCTTCTGATCTCATAACTCTATTTCTCCGGTAAAGACGGTGCAGGCAGGGCCGCTCATCAGCACTGTCGTGCCGATGCCGCCCCAGGCAATAATCAGTTCGCCACCGCGCGTTGATACGCGCACCGGCGAATCAAGCAGACCGCGTGCAATCCCTGCAACTACGGCGGCACAGGCGCCGGTTCCGCAGGACAGGGTTTCGCCGGCGCCGCGTTCGAAAACCCGCAGGCGAATCGTCTGCCGTCCGGTAATCTGCATGAAGCCAGCGTTGACCCGCTGCGGGAAGCGAGGATGCGATTCGATCAGCGGCCCCTGCTCGGCAAGCGGCGCCGCATCAATATCGACGACTACCTGCACGGCGTGCGGATTACCCATCGAGACGGCGGTGATCGCAACTTCCTCGTCGCCAACCCGCAGCGTCTGCACCAGATCGGCGCTCGGGTTGATAAAAGGAATTTTTTCCGGAACGAACACCGGCAAGCCCATATCCACCGTGACATTCCCGTCAGCTTCCAGACGGGGGCAAATCACTCCACTCATCGTTTCAACGCGAATCTCGTTTTTCCCGGTCAAGCCTTGATCGCGAACAAAGTGCACGAAGCAACGCGCTCCATTGCCGCACTGTTCGACCTCGCCGCCATCGCCATTGAAGATACGGTAGCGGAAATCGACTTCCGGGTTGCTAGCCTTTTCAACCAGCAGAATCTGATCGCAGCCCACGCCAAAATGCCGGTCAGCAAGATGGCGGATCTGCGCCAGTGTCAGCGTAACCGGTTGGCGAACACCATCGAGCACGACAAAGTCGTTACCCAGCCCGTGCATTTTGGAGAACTTGCGCTTCATCGGCTTCATCATTAACCCGCCTGCCTGATCAGGCTTATCGCAGTAATCTTGCCATTATAAAGTCGTCCATGACGAAATCGTTGCCGATATCGACACACACGGCTTCGCGCACGACAAATCCGTGTTTCCTGGACGCCGCGGTTCATTGCGTTTATTGGCGGCCAGAATCAATGCGGTGCAACCTTGTGTCCGCGCTCGCTGCGCAACGTGGGCAATCAATCGGTCGCCAACCCCGATACGTTGACGGGCTGGATCGACATAAATCTTGTCGAGTTTCATTTCGCCCGGTGTGATGGTCAGCGCGCTTGAAGCAAAGGCGGCCAGCTCCTTATCGAGCATGGCCTTGTCCCACCAGACCTCCGGCATAGCGAGTTCTTCAAGTAGACGCCGGGTGTCGTAGCGTTGCTCGAGCATATAGTCGATTTGCGCCTGCGTGATAAGGCCCCGATAGGCATCCTGCCAAACGATACGCGCCAGCGCGGCAAGGGCTTCGACGTCGGTGTGGGTGACCGGTGAAATCTGAAGGGTCATTTTAGCTTTACTGTTATTCCGATCAGTTTAAGCCTGAATTTGGCCATCTGCATTGCCGGCCAATTGCATTCGGTATTGCGAGTACCGAAGATGATCTTCCAGGGAACGACTGGCTCCATGCGCTTTTTGATAATTACTGCCTCAGCCGAAAACTCCATGTTAAGGTCCGCTGGCATCCTATCGAACCGAATCTCCGCGAATTTAAATCCGGCGAGCCGAGTGCTCAACACGGTCGAGAATTGCAAATTGCATCCGCTACCGTCGGCTGCCGCGCGTGCTTTGAGCCGAAAAACCGGGAAGTGCCCGGTGAGCAATTTAGACTGGCAGATACTGCCCCTGCCGGTCATCGCCTTTCAGCCGTCTGCGAGGCAGGCTCTCCTCTTTAAGGCCAAGGATCCGACGGCCAGCGGAGAACCTTTAAACCCTCCGTGGTGATTTAACCTCCTTTGTAGCCCCAGCGGAAGCCGACTCGGAACCAAGCTAAAAGCATTTTATACCTACTCGACAATCGTCGCATCGCCGCGCAACCTCTCCACCCGCC
>JAYSZS010000117.1:0-5084 GCA_043737935.1 Propionivibrio sp.
TCACCCCGTCCAGTTCCGGTTGGGACGGCTGGTGCTGCTCCTCGACCGCCTTGACGATGGCCGCCTGAATTTCCGGTTTCTTCAGGTATTCGATGGTCGGCACGGTCAGCGGCTGGTTTTCCAGCTTGCGGATGACCTCATAGGCGAGCTGCGCGACCTTTTGCTCTTCCGGCCTGGTGAAGACAGGCGCCTGATCCTGCCCGGCCACCGTCGTGCTGCTTGAAACCTGCGCAGGCTTGAAGCCCAGCCTGGTGGCCAATTGCGATTGCGACACCATCGTGCTCGTTTTCTGCCCAAGAACATCCGCATCCAGCATCAGCGTCTGCAAGTGGATCGCCGAGTCCGGCTTGTTGGCCTCGGCGATGATCTCCTGAAACTTGTCATGGGCGACGATATTCAGCCGATCCACGGCTGTCACACCGGTGCGCTTGCCATAGGGCAGGCGCAGACCGCGCCCGATGGACTGCTCGATGAGGATGCGTGCATTGGCCGCGCGCAGCGGCACGATGGTGTATAGGTTGGTCACGTCCCAGCCTTCCTTGAGCATGTTGACGTGAATCACGATTTCCGTTGGCTCGTCGGTGTGCTCCACCTTGAGCAGGCGGCCGATCATATCTTCTTCTTCCGCGCCAGTCTTGCTCGAATCGACCTGGATGACCTTGTCGCGGTAGCGCCCCTCGAAGAAGTTATCGGACTTGATCAACTCAGTAAGTTGACCGGCATGGGTGGTGTCGCGGGCGATCACCAGCAGGAAAGGTTTGACGATGGGCTTGTCGCTCTCGCGGGCGTAGGTCTCCAGCTCTACCTTGACGCTCTCGTGCAGGCGCACGCCGTCTTCCAGCTTAAGGCGCTCGATTTCCCCGATCGACATGCCTGCCGGGTTGAAGTTCTTGCGCGTAACCACCGCCGGTTCCTTGACGAAGCCGTCCTTCATTGCCTGCCCGAGCGGATAGTCGACGATCACGTTCTTGAACGCCAGCGCACCGCGCGCGGTCTCGACAAACGGCGTCGCGGTCAGCTCCAGCCCGAGGATCGGCTTCAGCTCGTTGATGGCGCGAATACCCGCGCTGGCGCGGTAGCGATGCGATTCGTCCATCAGCATCACCAGGTCCGGCAAGCCGGCCAGATAGTCGAAGTAGCTCTCGCCGATGTATTCCGAAAGCCGCTTGATGCGCGGCGATTTTCCTCCACGCACCTCGGAGTTGATCTTGGAGATATTGAAGATGTTGATCCGCACGCCGCCGAAGAGCCGGCCGCTGCGCGGGTCATGCTGGTCGTAGTTGTCACCGGTGATGTTCGAGTGTGCGTCGACAGCGAATTCGGCGATGCCCCGGAAAACGTATTTGGGATGGTTGCGCTCGCTGAAGTCGGCGATCAGCTTGTTGTAGATGGTCAGGTTCGGCGCCAGCACGAAGAAGTTGTCGATGCCGTGCGCCAGATGCAGATAGCTGATGAAAGCCCCCATCAGCCGCGTCTTGCCGACGCCGGTGGCGAGCGCGAAACACAGCGAGGGAAAATCGCGCTCGAAGTCCGTCACCGATGGAAACTCGCTGCGAATCGCTTCCAGCATCGCCGCCACGTCCGCCCCCTTGCCGGGCGGAGCAATCTCCGTAATGCGGTCGAGAATTTCCAGCGAGCGGCGTTGTGGCGGGCGCAGGCTCAGGCGGCCGGCAATGGCGTTGACGTGGCGGTTCATCGGGGCTTTGGCGTTTCGTTTGGCTTCACGTGGACGCACTTCCCGTTGCGCTGGACGACAAGCTCGGTATTGGTACTGACCGCCACTTGCGCCGCCCGTTTTGCAGCACGGCGGATGGCTACCCAGGAACCCGCCAGATCAGGGGGTCTTTCGCGTGTTCGATATTTTTCTGGTTCATGGCTTTTCCCCCCAATTGGTCAACACCGGCTCATCGCCGGCATTGTCATAGATGGCCCAGGCATCCACCGCATCGCGATAGACCCGCTCAAAATTTCGTAACCCCGCCGCAAAACGCCTGCGGATAACATCGCCTGGCACATCATGACCACCCTGGCGCACGGGTTCTGCCACCCGATCAATCGCCATTTGCGGGTTTGGCAACGACAGGAAGAACAGCGTGACGTGATAACCGGCCTCGCGCCAAAGGCGCACGCGCCGCGCATAGGCCAGACCGGAAAGCGTCGTCTCGAAGGCAAAACTTTCGTCACGTCGTTCAAGTTCGTTCATGCTTTCCAGCATGATGCGAGCCGCCTTCACCGCAGCCAGATCCGGCGCAAACGGCGACAGACCCGCCGCAATCAGGTCGGCATTGATGAACTGCGGGCATCCGGCTTCATTAGGCAAAAACTCGCGCGCGAAGGTCGTTTTACCCGCACCGTTCGGCCCGGCAATGAGGATGATTTTTTTCATGCCGGAAACCAGCCCATCCTGCAGGATTTCCGAGACACCGTCGCGGAAATCGCCGTCCGAATGAATATCCGACACACTGCGCCGGAATTTGCTTGCAGCATCAGTTACTGACATGCAAGGCATATGCGGCGACACCGTTTGATAGTGTCCATTTTCATGACCCCGCCTCGTCAAACAACCCGCCCTGCACCGCGTTGGCAGCACTCTGCCCCTTCGCTTTTGTCCCCTCTCCCCCTTGCGGGGGAGTGGCAGGAAGGGGGGCCTTGGGCAGGTTTTCCACCTGCAAGGAGTAATCGTCGTGCCCCCACTCGCAACGCGACAGCACCTGCCTGGGAATCTTCTTTACCGTCAGATTGGGGTAGGCATCGGTCGCATTTTTCCCCGTTACGCGGAAGGCGGTGCACAGCACCAGCAGCGAGTGATCCGGCCCCACCTCGTCAGCGAGTTGCAGCAATTGCTCGTGGGTCAGGCTGGCGGTGGTCACATAAACGAAATCCCGCTCGGTGGAATGGCCGTGCTGCCAATACACCGCATCGGAGGGGGCGTAGGTGAAGCCTTCCAGCTTGCACAGTGCCTCGGCCAGCATGGCGGCGTTATAGTCGTGATTGATGACCCAGTTGCCCCACTTGTCCTTTTCCAGCAGCGAGGGCGCCAGACGGTAGTAGCGGAAACCGCCGCCGCCCTTCCAGTCCACCGCCTTGCTGATCCCGCCCTGGTCTTCGCCGTCGATGACCTTTTGCAGTCGCGGAATGATGTGAGTGTGGCAGTGCTCGCCCAACTCGACCATGATCCAGCGGCGACCCATCTTGTGGGCTACCGCGCCGGTGGTGCCGGAGCCGGCGAAGGAGTCGAGGACGAGGTCGTTGGGGTTGGTGGCAAGCGTCAAAATTTTTTCAAGCAAACGCTCGGGCTTGGGTGTTGCAAATATGTCCGTATTCGCTACGAGAACTTTCGATTCGCGTCGAGCTTCATCATTGTGTCCAAAATTCTGGTAGTCCCACCAAGTGGTTGCTGGAACAGACTCGCTAACCTCATGCAAGAAACGCTTGAGTCGTGGAACATTGTTCCCTGTCTCTCCAAACCAAATACGATTCTCGGCTATCAGATCTGCCATTCTTTCTTTGGTAAAACGCCAGCTTGTCCCCTTGGGAGGCCAATGTTCCTTTCCAGTATGAGGCGACCGAATTTGGAAGATCGCATAGTCGCGGGCTTCATTACGCTGCAAGGGGCCTGATGTCCACACGCCCCTTGAGTCGTTGTCAGGGTTTTTATACCGTGCGTCTTGAGCTTCGGTTCTACCGAAACGGTTGATTCGGTAATTCAGGCGACTCTTCGCATACACCAAAATGAAGCGTGGGATTCAGAGAAAAACTCAGAATCACTTTTCACCGCATATTTCTTCTGCCAGGCGAGAGTGGAAATAAAGTTCGCCCGCCCGAAAATCTCGTCGCACAACACCTTGAGGTAATGCGCCTCGTTGTCGTCGATGGTGATCCACAGCGAACCATCCTCCGACAGCAGCCGCCGGATGATCTCCAGCCGGTCGCGCATCAGCGACAGCCAGATGGAATGCTCCACGCCGTCGTCGTAATGGGTGAAGGCGCTGCCGGTGTTGTAGGGCGGATCGATGAAGACGCATTTCACTTTGCCGGAAAACTTGCCCTCCAGCGCCTTAAGCGCCAGCAGGTTGTCGCCGAAGATCAGCCGGTTGTCGAATAAGTCGGCGCTGCCGACACGGTGCTTCGCGTGATACGACTTGGCCGGGTCTTCCAGCAGGATGCGCGGCTCCAGCTTCGGCCGGTTCTCCTTGCCGATCCAGGTGAGTTCGAGTTTCTGCTTCTTCACGCCATCTGCCCCTTTATCGAGTCAGTCATCTCAATCACTGGTTACTTCCACGCGGTTTGGCGCGCGCGGCAGTTGCCACGATGGCATCCAGCTTTTCAACGATCTCTGGCTCGATCTGTTGTCTTGACAAGAAACCGGCAAGCAAATGGTAATCACGCTTGCGGAACGTCAAGGGCAGATTCATTTCCTTGAAAAATACCCTGAAGACCCGGTCGAGGACTTCGTCCGTAGCTTTTACGTCTGGCGACCAGGGCGATTTTTCGTCGATCTCCAAGAGGTGCGTAACCTCGGCAATGGCCTTTTCCATTACCTGCTGGCGCTTGCGTCGTTCGGCAATTCCAAACAGGTCGTCCTCCACATCATGGACGGCCCACGCGTGCAAGACTTCATGGGTACATAAATAATTTTCGATC
This sequence comes from Propionivibrio sp., assembly GCA_043737935.1. Taxonomy (GTDB): domain Bacteria; phylum Pseudomonadota; class Gammaproteobacteria; order Burkholderiales; family Rhodocyclaceae; genus Propionivibrio. The sequence goes on from JAYSZS010000117.1 coordinate 4,645, forward strand.
TCGCGTCTGGCCCACATCATCTCATTCAGGCTCTCGCTGGTCTGAAGCGCACGGTCGAGACGATCGAACAGGGCAATGCCTACCAGGTCAATCTTGGCTTCACGCAATCCGTTGAAATGATCGCGGGATTTTTGCGGCAAGTTGGTTGACACATAGTGAACAAACGGCATTTCCAGCAATGCTTGAGAAGGATGCGCCAGAATTCGGGCGAATGCTTTAAGAATGGCCAAGTCCGCTGAGTCCTCGACATACAAGACCCAGCCCGTCTGTTCCGCCTGATAGTACTGATCCCAACCCAAGTCCGTCAGGGCTTTCATCACTTGGCTGCCCCGGTCGTTCAATAGATGCGGCTTGCCGACAAAGGCCACTACCATGCCGCGATTCGCCGCTTCGGCCAGGACGACTTCGGAATGACTTGCTGCGACTATTTGCGAGCCCTT
>JAYSZS010000118.1:0-5066 GCA_043737935.1 Propionivibrio sp.
GGGCCTTTGCCATGCTGGCCATGATCAATATCAACAAGTGGGGACGACCGCTCACAGGAGAGAGGCGTCCAGCATGACCCGGATAGGGGAAAATTCTCCGTGTCCTGACCACAGAACGCTCGTTTATTCGATAAAAACTGCTTTGCTTCACAATGTCGTCCAAATTTTTTGCCGCCGCCTGGCTGCGATGACTTGTTCGGTGATTCCCTAGAACGAGATACGATACATACTTCCCACATGTGGCCTCTTGCGCATTTCCACCATACTTTCTTGTTCGAACCAATGGAAGTCGAGTTCGGATCAAGGATGTTCCTATCGAAGTCCCAGTCCCTGATAAGCGTGGAGTCTGCTATGAACTTGCTAGCCATGTGTTGAATGTAGCGTAAACAGGGCTCTCTTAGCAGGCTAGATCATCATGAGAGCTGACTGCATGGTTGTGAGTAATCAGTCTGATTTCTTAACTTGCCGACCCAAAGCGGCTAGCTCTTTGAAAACGGCCAGCCCCTTATGGAAGCGCATTACTACCGTCAATCTCCCGATACCTCTTGAAAGCGCTCAAAGTCCAAGCCGTTTACATATTTCCAGCGTCAGCACCGACTGGTTCATTGAATAGAAGTGCAGCCCCGGCGCGCCACCGGCCAGCAGGCGTTGGCACAACTCGGTCACGACATCGAGGCCGAAGGAACGGATGGCGTCGACGTCATCGCCGAGACCTTCGAACTTGTGGCGCAACCAGCGCGGCAGTTCGGCGCCGCAGGCGTCGGAAAAGCGCGCCAGCTTGGAGAAGCTGACGATCGGCATGATGCCGGGGATGATCGGGATGTCGACCCCGAGCGCGCGCACTTCATCGACAAAATGGAAGTAGGCGTCGGCGTTGTAGAAGTATTGCGTGATCGCCGAGTTGGCGCCGGCTTTGGCCTTTCTGGCGAAGGCAGCGAGATCGTCGTGCGGGTTGCGCGCCTGCGGGTGCCATTCGGGGTAGGCGGCGACTTCGAGATGAAAATGATCGCTGGTCTCGCTACGGATGAATTCGACGAGTTCGTTGGCGTAGCGGAATTCGCCGGCTTCGGCCATTCCCGAAGGCAGGTCGCCGCGCAGGGCGACGATGCGACGAATTCCGGCAGCCTGGTAGTCGAGCAGGATCTCGCGGATGTTTTCGCGCGTCGAGCCGATGCACGAAAGGTGCGGCGCGGCGGCGAAGCCTTCGGCGGCGATTTCCTTGATCACCGAGAACGTTCGTTCGCGCGTCGAACCGCCGGCGCCGAAGGTGACAGAGAAGAACTCCGGCTTGAGCACTGCCAGCTTGCTGCGCACCAGGCGTAGCTTGTCGATGCCTTCGGGTGTTTGCGGCGGGAAAAATTCTATCGAGAGTTTAGTGTGTTTCATGCGGATCAATCACATAAATTTGGCGCTAGTTCTTACCTGAAACCAGCAGGCTCGACAGCGCCCACGATACGACGCTGTAGAGCATCGAGCCAAAGACCCCCGGCCAGAAGCCGCTGACCACAAAGCCTTCGATCATCGAACCCGCCAGCCAGAACATCAGGCCGTTTACAACGAAGATGAAGAGTCCGAGCGTCAGCAGCGTGACCGGCAGCGTCAGCAGCAGCAACACGGGGCGCAACACGGTATTGACCAGTCCGAGCAGCAGTGCCGCGAGCAGCGCCGAACCAAACGATGCCACCTGTATTGATGGCAGCAGGTAAGTCACGGCAAGCAGCGCAACGGCGTTGAGTATCCAGAGCAGGATCAGGCGCATGGCGTTTTCCCTGGGTTGGGGCCGTGGTTCAGGCAAAGCCGAACTGCTGTTTTGAACCGGCATTCCGGTGAAAACGGGTATCCAGAGATTAACCACTGGATTCCGGGTCAAACCCGGAATGACGGGTTTCAAAACGTTTTGCTGCGAACACTTAGTAACGGTACTGGTCGGCCTTGAACGGGCCGGCCTTGGGGACGCCGATATAGGTGGCCTGCTGGTCGGTCAGTTCGCTGAGCTGGGCATTGAGTTTCTTCAACTGCAGGCGCGCGACCTTTTCGTCGAGATGCTTGGGCAGCGTGTAGACGCCCACCGGGTAGTCGGCGTTGCGCGTGAACAGTTCGATCTGGGCGATCGTCTGGTTGGCGAACGACGAGCTCATGACGTAGGACGGATGGCCGGTACCGCAACCGAGGTTCACCAGGCGACCCCTGGCGAGCAGGATGATGCGTTTGCCGTCGGGGAAAATGACGTGATCGACCTGCGGCTTGATTTCCTCCCACTGGTATTTCTCCAGCGAAGCGACGTCGATCTCGTTGTCGAAGTGACCGATGTTGCAGACGATGGCTTGGTCTTTCATCATGGCCATGTGCGCATGGGTAATGACATGATAATTACCGGTCGCGGAAACGAAGATATCGGCCTTGTTGGCCGCGTATTCCATGGTAACAACGCGGTAGCCTTCCATCGCCGCCTGCAACGCACAGATCGGGTCGATTTCAGTGACCCACACTTGCGCCGAGAGCGCGCGCAGGGCCTGGGCCGAGCCTTTGCCCACGTCACCATAACCGGCAACGACAGCTACTTTGCCGGCGATCATCACGTCGGTGGCGCGCTTGACACTGTCAACCAGCGATTCGCGGCAGCCGTAGAGGTTGTCGAACTTGGACTTGGTGACCGAGTCGTTCACATTGATCGCCGGGAATTTGAGTTCGCCCTTGGCGTGCATCTGATACAGGCGATGGACGCCGGTGGTGGTTTCTTCGGTCACGCCCTTGATTGCGGCCAGACGCACCGAGTACCAGGTCGGGTCGAGCGCCAGCTTGGCCTTGATCGCGGCATAGAGGATGGTTTCTTCTTCCGAACCCGGATTGGCCAGAACCGAGAGGTCCTTTTCCGCACGCGCGCCAAGGTGCAACAGCAGCGTGGCATCGCCGCCGTCGTCGAGGATCATGTTCGAGTAACCGCCATCCTTCCATTCGAAGATGCGGTGCGTGTAATCCCAGTAATCTTCGAGCGATTCGCCCTTGACGGCAAATACCGGCGTGCCGCCGGCAGCGATGGCCGCCGCCGCGTGATCCTGCGTCGAGAAGATGTTGCACGAGGCCCAGCGCACTTCGGCACCGAGCGCGGTCAGCGTTTCGATGAGCACGGCGGTCTGGATAGTCATGTGCAGCGAACCGGTGATGCGCGCGCCCTTGAGCGCCTTGGCCGCAGCGAACTCTTCGCGAATCGCCATCAGGCCGGGCATTTCGGTTTCGGCGATGCGAATTTCCTTGCGCCCCCAGTCGGCGAGGCTCAGGTCGGCAATAACGTAGTCGTTGAATTTTTCAGCCACAGTAAAACTCCTTGATAACTGTGGCCGGGAGGGGAAGGAGGTTGCCTGGCGTAACTTGGCAGTGTGCTGAAGTAGTACTGATCAGTCTCACCCGACTTCCCGTGCCCGGCACGGATTGGTTGGATGAACGCCGTTTAAGGTTCCGAGCCTGAAACTATTGAACAACAGTTTTGCAGCGCCCCTCGGAAAGAGCTAATTATACGCAAACTTATTTAAGGTGTGAAGTGCTGTGCTTACCTGGCGTGTCGGGCAATCCGGACCAAAGTTCGTTGAAGTCCGGAAAATTACATTGGGCAGGATCCTCACGGCTGGAAATTTTTTCCCGGCAGCCCGAGTGTGAGAGATCGACGATCTCGGGCAGGATACGGGCTTTGGATTTGGTCGAGAAAAAAACCTTGACACGTGGGGTCAGCAAGGATTTTTCGGCCTGTTCGACGACAACGCCCAGACGTCCGGAATTCAGTTTGACCAGCGAACCAATCGGGTAAATGCCGAGTACTTTAACGAAAGCCTGGAACACCGCCGGGTCAAAATGGCCATTGACCCATTCGGCCATTTTGCGCAGTGATTCGGCGGGATCCCAGCCGGCCTTGTAGGGGCGATTGGAGGTGATGGCGTCATAAACATCGCAAACCGCTCCCATCTTGGCGAAGAGGCTGATTTCACTGTCCTTGAAACCCTTGGGGTAACCCGAGCCGTCGGTTTTTTCATGGTGGTGCAGAACCACATCGAGAGCGATTTCATCGGCATCGGTGTTGTCGATCAGCAATTTATAGCCCTCTTCGGGGTGTTTTTTGATGACGGCGAATTCCTCGTCGGTCAGCTTGCCCGGTTTGTTGAGTACCTCCATCGGCATCATGGCCTTGCCGAGATCGTGCAGCAGGCCGGCAACCCCCGCCGAGCGGGTCTGTGTCTCGTCGAGCTTGAGCTTCCTGGAGAGGGCAATCATCAGCGCACAGACAGCAACCGAGTGCATGTAGGTGTAATCATCGACGGTTTTCAGTCGGGCCAGGCTGATCAGCGCGCCCGGGTTGCGGCTGACCGAGTCGGCGATTTCCTGTACCAGCTTTTCTGCACCGCCGATGTCGACCGCTTTGCCCATGCGTGCTTCCTGAAACATCGAGGTGACGGCGAGTTTGGATTGGGCGCAGATCGTCGCGGCGCGGGCAAATTCGTGTGAAGCCGGAACGGGGGCTCTTTCGCGTTCGGCATGGGCTGCACTGTTCAGTTCAGCATCGACCTGAGCCTTGGATTCAGCTTCCGACATCGCCGTTTCTCCCGGCGCTACATCGAGTCCTTTTGCCGTGTCGATCCAGACTTCCTCGATGCTGCTGACCATAATGGCTTTAATATCCCTGGGGTCGGTAATCACGAAAGCCGAGCGCCAGAACGGATGCTCCATCCACGAGCCGCAGAACTCCTTGAGGTGCATGCCGAGCGCAAGCTGTTTGACGCCGATCTTCTTGAGCATGGTAGGGGGACTGATGGGTAAATAAAATTCCGAAGTAATAATCTTACATCATTTACTTCCGGAAAAAAGGATAAGGGCCTGACGGCCCTTTTTGTATGACATAAAAACTTACAGTCCGGCGTCGGCTTTCAGTGCGGCCGCCTTGTCGATTCCTTCCCAGGTGAACTCCGGCTCTTCGCGGCCAAAATGGCCGTAGGCGGCGGTCTTGGTGTAGATCGGGCGCAGCAGGTTGAGCGTCTGGATGATGCCCTTCGGGCGCAGGTCAAAATGCTTGCCGATCA
>JAYSZS010000119.1:0-5064 GCA_043737935.1 Propionivibrio sp.
GCTTCATCGTCTTAACCCCCGTGATCGATCCCATTTCTTTGATGACATGACTAAAAGATCGTTCACTTCTTTTGCTACTTATTCAGTGTTTCCCTAGAACAAATTTACCGTGACAGAGAAATTACAGCCGCCAGATTCAGTGCGCTGGTATCGACCGCACCGAAAAAATGCAGGAAAACCAAAAACGGTCACCTGAAGCAACAGTGGCGCCAGCCAAATGCCACGCGGTGCCCCAGCGCTACGGGTCAGTACCGGAACAAAATGGGCAATGGCTGCGAAGACAAGCTGCAAGACAGCCAAGGCAAAAAAGAGGTGCGTCGCTGCCAGGACAGAGGGCTCGCCGAGCAGCAGAAAAGCCAATGTGGCAACCATAACGACAAGGGCAGAAAGACCGAGGTAGATCAGCACCGCCCTCTCGCCTTCGCGGTTTCAGGCCAGTTTGGCGAAATCGATGACAATGGCGCCGGCTTCGCGCTGAACATATTTGATCGCGATGGCCTCGCTGTAACGGGCCTGCAACTGCCCAAGCAAGGGCAAGGGATCGTGATCGTTGCAGAAGCGCATGGTCTCGCCAGGGGTCAGCGCATCGAACGCGCCAAAAATGGCGGCATGGCGAAAGCGTTTGGCGATACCGCGCGCGTCAAAGGAATAAAGGGCTTCCGAGGTAGGTTGGTCGCAAGCGTGCATGGAAAACTCCTGAAAAACACCGGGCTGGTGGAGCAGCCATTGTCCAGCCTGTGGCGACTCGGGTCTTTGATGTAAACCAGCAATCTCCCTTGCCGCGTGTCGGACTTGACCGGGTTCAGATTTTTACAAGCACCCGGCTAATCCCACATTATCACAGCAGTTCTTCCAGACGCAGCCGGGTGAGTTTGCCTTTGACAACGGCCAATGCCTCGATCCTGACTATCGCGGCATCGACATTCTTTTCACGTGTCTTGTGCGTGAGCATGATGATATCGGTCTGCTCTTCACCTTCATCCGGCTCACGCTGAATCATGGCGTCTATCGAGATCTGCTGATCGGCAAGAATACGCGTGATGTCGGCCAGCACCCCGGGCTGATCCTCAACACGTAATCGCAGGTAATAGCTGGTGATCACCTCGGACAGCGGCAGGATCGGCAGATCGACCATCGCCTCCGGCTGAAAAGCAAGATGCGGGACGCGGTGCCCGGGGTCGGCGGTATGCATGCGTGTGACATCGACCAGATCGGCAATGATCGAAGAAGCGGTCGGCTCGGCGCCGGCCCCCTTGCCGTAATAAAGCGTCGGGCCAACCGCGTCGCCCTTGACCAGCACGGCGTTCATCGCCCCTTCGACGTTGGCAATCAGGCGTTTGGCCGGGATCAGCGTCGGATGAACGCGCAGCTCGACGCCCTCACTTGTATGTTTGGTGATGCCCAGCAGCTTGATGCGATAGCCCAGTTGTTCGGCATATTTGATATCCGCCGATTCAAGTTTGCTAATGCCCTCGATGTGTGCCTTGTCGAAGCTCATCGAATTGCCAAAGGCGATGGCACTCATGATCGTCAGCTTGTGCGCGGCGTCAATGCCTTCAACGTCAAAGGTCGGGTCGGCTTCGGCATAGCCCAGCCGCTGCGCCTCCTTGAGCACCGTTGCGAACGGCAGCCCCTTGTCGCGCATTTCGGAAAGGATGAAGTTGGTGGTGCCGTTGATGATGCCGGCGATCCATTCGATGCGGTTGGCGGTCAATCCTTCGCGCAGCGCCTTGATGATCGGAATGCCGCCGGCAACGGCGGCTTCAAAGGCCACCATCACCCCTTTTTTCTGGGCCGCAGCAAAAATCTCGTTGCCGTGCGTGGCCAGCAAGGCCTTGTTGGCCGTGACCACATGCTTGCCATTGTCGATGGCCCTGAGCACCAGTTCCCTGGCAATGCCATAGCCACCGATCAGCTCGACAACAATATCGATCTCCCGATCATCGACCACGGCGAAAGCGTCGTCGGTCAGTTGGCAGGCGCCGCCGGTGACTTTCCTGGCCAAATCAAGATTCTTGTCGGCCACACGGGTTATCAGAATCGGGCGACCGGCACGGCGAGTAATTTCCTCGGCATTGCGTTTGAGAACGGTAAAGGTGCCGCCACCGACCGTGCCGATGCCGAGCAGTCCAACGTTGATCGGTTTCATATCAAAATCATCCTGAAGCAAAACGAGGAAACATGCATTCCCTCGCGAAAATAAAAACGGTGAGCACGCTGACGCTGCACACCGGAGTCCAGCGCCAGTACTGCACAGCCCCGCGCGTTGGCTTTATCTTCAAGCCAGTCGAGCATCTTCTTGCCAGCGCCCTGCGAGCGACGTGCCTCGTCACTCACCAGATCGTCGACATACAAACGACGCCCTTCGCAAGTGTTTTCAATCAAGCGCCATAAGGCAAGGGACAGTACCGCACGGTCATCAACGACCAGCGCCATGAGCGCTCCGTTGGCGAACACCGCGGACAGACGTGACACATAATCTTCCGGAAGTTGCGGCCGCAGTTGCCGATGCACGGTTTCCGCCTGAACCAGCCAGTCCGGCTCAGTCACCCCACCGGCGTCATCGGTAACGGCAACAACGCGCATTTCAGGTGCCATGCCGTTTGCGATACCCCTCAAGAAAGCGGGCGATGCGGGAAATCGCCTCGCGCAGTTCGTCTTCGTGCGGCAGAAAAACCAGGCGGAAGTGATCGGGATTGGGCCAGTTGAAGCCGGTGCCCTGAACCAGGAGAACCCGCTCCTCCTGCAACAGTTCGGCGATGAAATCCTGATCGTTGGCGATCGGATAGATCTTCGGGTCAAGACGCGGGAACATATACAGCGTGGCCTTCGGCTTGACGCAGGTGACGCCTGGAATGGCCGTGATCAGTTCATGCGCCAGGTTGCGCTGGCGGCACATGCGCCCGCTTGGCGCGATCAGGTCATCGATGCTCTGATAGCCGCCAAGCGCTGTCTGAATGCCGAACTGCCCGGGAACGTTGGCACACAGGCGCATCGAGGCCAGCATGTCGAGCCCCTCGATGTAGTCGCGGGCATCGCGCAGATCGCCGGAAACGACCATCCAGCCGGCACGATAACCGCAGGAGCGATAGTTTTTCGACAAGCCGTTGAAGCTGAGCATCAACACATCCTCGGCCAGCGAGGCAATCGCCGTGTGTGTCAGGCCATCGTAGAGCACCTTGTCATAAACTTCGTCGGCGTAGATGATCAGGCCGTGTTCACGGGCGATGGCGATGATTGCCAGCAGCATGCTGTCGGGATAGAGGGCGCCGGTCGGGTTATTCGGGTTGATGACGACTATGGCGCGCGTTTTCGGCGTAATCCTGGCGCGGATGTCGTCGAGATCCGGCAGCCACTCGTTTTCCTCATCGCACAGATAATGTCGCGGCGTCCCGCCGGAAAGGCTGACCGCCGCCGTCCACAGCGGATAGTCGGGTGCCGGCACCAGTACCTCGTCGCCCTCGTTGAGCAAGGCATTCATGGCCATCACGATCAGCTCCGAGACCCCGTTGCCAATGTAGATGTCTTCCAGCGTCACGCCCTTGATGTGTTTCTGCTGGGTGTAGTGCATGACCGCCTTGCGAGCGGGAAAAATGCCTTTTGAATCGGAATAGCCTGCCGCGTAGGGCAGGTTGCGAATCATGTCGAGTTGGATTTCTTCCGGCGAATCGAAGCCGAAGGCCGCAAGATTGCCGATATTCAGCTTGATGATCTTGTGCCCCTCGTCCTCCATCTTCTTGGCCTGCTGCAACACTGGCCCGCGAATGTCATAACAGACGTTGGCCAGCTTGATCGATTTGAGTACGGGTTCCATGACATTCACCCTTTGCGGCTGCCCCACGGCAGACCGTCCTTTCTGAACACAATCCAGGTGCTGCAAATGGCAGCGAACAGACTAACCTTCAAATTACAGGCAGCAAAAAGCTATAATCCTACTTTATCGCCTGGTGCATCGCAATTTTATGAAGCTGCAGCTTGTCCAAAACGAGGGTCGGAATGCCTTTACCGCTTATGGCGAGGACTATGTCAGTGTCAATGCCATCCGCTACAGCAGCAACCTTGTCGTACTCCCCGATCGACTGATACCGAACTGGACTCAGGCGAGCTTTGCAACACTCAACGTTACCGATTTTAAATTGCTCGCTTCCCTCGATGCCGAGATCATTCTTCTTGGCACAGGCAATCAACTGCGCTTTCCCCGACCCGAGTTGCTCAGGCCGCTAATCCAGGCGCAGAAAGGTCTGGAAGTGATGGATATTCAGGCCGCCTGCCGCACCTATAACGTTTTGGTCAGCGAAGGGCGCAAGGTCGCTGCCGGTCTGATCTTTTACTGACCTGCAGCGATCAGGCGCTGATCGCAAATTGTCGGCTTGACCGGCAAGAATTCAGACAAGACTGCTATGAAACGCATCGCACTCAAAATCGACGTAGACACTTACCGCGGAACACTATCAGGCGTTCCTGCGCTGATCGAAATCCTTCAGCGTCACAATGTTGGGGGCACCTTCTTTTTCTCGCTCGGCCCCGATCATTCCGGCCGCGAAGCGCTTTCCTCGTCACTTGGTCGTTACTATGGCCTGAGCACACGCCTGTATGGTCGCCTGCTACCGAGTCCGAACATCGGAACCCGCTGCAGCGAAATACTGCGTCAGGCAGGCAACGCCGGATTTGAAACCGGCATTCACGCCTGGGATCGCGTCGGCTGGGAACAGAAAGTTCATCAGGCCGGAAATCCGTGGATCGAAGCCGAAATGAACAAGTCCTGCGCTCGCTTTGCGGAAATATTTGCCGAGATGCCCAGAGCACATGGCGCTGCCGGATGGCGGATGAATCGCCATGCGCTACGCCTGACCCAGCGACTCGGATTCTCTTACGCCAGTGATTGCCGCGGCAACCATCCCTTCCTACCAGTGATCGACGGGGAAATTGTCGCCTGCCCGCAACTTCCGAGCACGCTCCCGACCCTCGACGAGGTCCTCATGCTGGAACCCGGGTGTTCTCCAGACCAGGCCACTGATCGAATCCTGCAACTGTCCAGCGCCATCGTCGGCGACCACGTTTTCA
>JAYSZS010000120.1:0-5056 GCA_043737935.1 Propionivibrio sp.
CCTTGTACCCCAAGTGGCCACCCAGCGGCCACCTTCAGCATGCCAAACTGCCCCTTGTTTCTTTAGGAACGCCTTGCCCGCGCGCGGGGTTGGGATGCTAAGTAGTTGTCAGTGGTTCCGCCCCCCTTATGGCTGGCCAGAAGAAATTTCAGCATCTGCTCGATCTGCTGAAAGATCACCAGATTGCGGCCTACGCGGCGCAGCACTTCGTCTTGGGTTGGTTTTAGGTCGGGGGTCAAAGAATAAAGTCCGGAGGGTTGGTCTGAGCTATTTTACGATGCTGACAGGGTATTCATTTTGCAAATCATCGAAAGGGCTCCATTTCGATTCGGCCGAGTTGCCCGCGTCTGCTGGACGGCAGGTTTTCGACTGGAACGTACCGTTAAGCGACTGCAAGAAGAAAACGGTGGCCGACCGCTCCTGGCCGAATGTCGACGGTCAGAAAAGTCTCCAGTTTAAAGCGCAATGAATACTGCACCGCACAAATCCACCACTAAATCCAGATAGCCGAAAAAAAACCGACGGTGGCGCGAACGCCCCGTCGGTTTTCTCACAACATTTACGCTGTGATCAAAGTCGTTCGAAAATCACGGCGATACCCTGTCCGCCACCGATACACATGGTGGCCAGAGCGTACTTGCCGTTGACGCGCTGAAGTTCATACAAGGCCTTGGTGGCAATGAAAGCGCCGGAGCAGCCGATTGGGTGACCCAAGGCGATAGCGCCACCGTTCACGTTGGTCTTGGACGGATCGAGATCCAGCCCTCTGCTGACCGCAATTGCCTGGGCAGCGAAGGCTTCGTTGGCTTCGATAACGTCCATCTTGTCGATCGTCAGGCCGGCCTTCTTGAGTGCCAGCTTGGTCGCCGAAATCGGGCCTTCTCCCATGATCTCATTCGGTATGCCGGTGACGGCGTATGAAACGACACGGGCAATCGGCTTTTGGCCGGCCTTGGCCGCCACGTCGGCTGCTGCCAGCACAAAGAAGGCCGCGCCATCGTTGATGCCGGATGCATTACCGGCGGTAACCGTGCCGTCTTTTTTGAAAGCCGGCTTCATTTTGGCCAGTGCTTCGAGTGTCGTCTTGGGTTTGCAGTGCTCGTCGGTATCGAATACCACATCGCCCTTGCGCGTCTCCTGAACAATCGGGACGATCTGCGACTTGAAGCGTCCCTCGGCGATCGCGGCCCCGGCGCGCTGGTGTGATTGCACGGCAAGCGCATCCTGTTCTTCGCGGGTGATGCCCCATTTGGCCGCGACGTTTTCCGCCGTGATGCCCATGTGGCCCACGCCGAACGGATCGTTCAGGGTGGCAACCATCGAATCGACGGCCTTGGCATCACCCATGCGAGCGCCGCTGCGCATCGCCGGCAGCATGTAGGTACCACGCGACATGACTTCGACACCACCGCCGATCCCGTAGTCACAGTCACTGAGCATGATGTTCTGTGCCGTAGTGACAATGGCCTGCAGACCGGAAGAACACAGACGACTGACCTGCATGGCGATGGAGTCCATCGGCAAACCGGCCTGAATGGAGGCAACGCGTGAGACGTAGCCAAAGCGGGAATCGGTCGGAATAACGGTACCTACCGTCACATAATTGATTTCCTTTGGATCTACGCCGGAACGGGCAATCGATTCTTTCATGACGATACCGGCCAACTCACATGGCTCAATCCAGGCCAATGAACCGCCGAAGGTACCGATCGCCGAACGGACTGCGCTTAAAACGACAACATCTCTGCTCATGTTAACAATCTCCTAAATGTATTTATCGATTACGAACCCACCAGACTGGCAAAACCCAACATTAGCAACAGCAACAACCAGAGCAACAAGGCACGCCAGACCAAGCCCACTGCACTCTGCATGAAATCAACGTCCGCTTCATCGCCGGTACCCACTTCGGCGCGATCGGCAATTTCGCCGGCCTCGACTACCGGCATGCCCAGACGCACACCCAGTGCCCCTGCACCGCTGGCCAGAACAATGCCGATGCCGCTACCCGACGGGGTATCCGGCCATTTGTCGGCCTGCGTACGCCAGCAATAAATGGCATCCTCGAAATTGCCGACTATGGCAAAACCGGTGGCGGTAAGCCGCAAGGGCAACCAGTCTATAACAGCAAAGGCCTGTTGTGAAAACTTTCCGAAGCCGCCGGCGTCGGCAGCGGTGCGTTTTCCCCAGACTTCAGCAAAAAAAGCGGCGGCGCGATAGAGAACAGCACCACACGGCCCCGGCAGCAGGACAAAACAGACGAGCACGCCAAAGACATGACGATGTGATGCACTGAGCGCTTCTTTAATGGCCAGCCGGGCAATATCTGAAGACGAAAGACCATCGGTCGGACTCCCCCGCCATTCAGCCAACAGCTTGCGCGCGTGGGGTAAATCGTCCATGCGCAGGGCCAGTTGAAGATCAGTGAAGTAGTGGCTGAACTGCCGGAAGCCCATGGTCAGATATAGAATCAGGATACTCCACAGCCAGGCCAGCAGCGGGTTGAGTGCATGTAGTGCCACATGAACGCCGCCGGCGAAGAGAACGAGCCCGCCGACGGCCGTCACCCAGGCGATCAAGCCATTACTGCGCTCACCGGCGTTAAACAGGCCTTCAAGAAACCTGGCCAGCCGGGAAAGTGGTTCATGAACAACCCGGCGGTAAGGCAAGGGCCAGATCTGCTCGATGAGAAGAACGGCAACCACAGAAAAAAAACTCATACGGAATGTTTGATGGCACGACACAGAGCGATCTGCGCCCGCCTGGTTTCAGGAAAAACAAGATACCATATTTGATGGGCACTTGCCGAAGCGAAGAACACGCTTCAACGAGGAATAATGCGGTGCATGGCGGATTGTAAGGACTGGGTCATTCCGGGACAAGTTATCCCTGGTACTCAAACAGGTTTAAATTTGCTCTAAAATCCCATCGTCATTCCGGCGAAGGCGGGAATCCAGATTTGTACAACTGATCAAAATGTTAGTAAAACTGTTTTGATGAACGAACTGGATTCCGGGTCAAACCCGGAATGACGGTAATTCAATGAGTTAGCGTTAGCACAAATTTACCCTGGGTACTCAAGGGATTCAAACAGCCAGCGCCCTGGAAAGCGTCACGATAATTCCGGCTGTGGCACCCCAGATAAAGTACTCCCCGTAAGGCATGGCGAAATAGTGGCGCAACTTGCCGCGATGGTGCATTGAATGCCGCTGATGGTTAGCAGAGTCCATCAAAAAGGCAAACGGCACTTCGAAAATTTCCGCCACTTCAAAGGGATCGGGGCGCAATTCAAATGGGGGCGTCACTATCGCTACCACCGGTGTCACGCAAAAGCCGGTGCCGGTGCGGTATTCAGGCAAATAGCCGACGATTTCTACATGCACGGATGACAGCCCGATTTCTTCCTCTGCTTCGCGCAGGGCGGTGTGCGCTGACGAAGCATCCTCAGGTTCGTCGCGCCCACCGGGGAAACTGATCTGTCCCGGATGATCCTTCAAATGTGCTGTACGCTGAGTGAGCAACACCGAAGGTCCGCTCTCGCGCAGGACAATCGGGAAGAGCACTGAAGCCGGGGTCAATTCCTCGTCCCCGACCCCATCCTCAAGCACAAACCCGGTTCGCGAAGGAACCGGATGCAGCACCGAACGCAAGCGCTCAAGATCAAGAATCTCCGTATTCGTAGTGACCCGTGTCACGACAAAGGGGTCATTTTTCGTTTCCAGCTTCCTCATCCTCTATTTCGGCACGCACGGCAGTGAGTGCATCCTGCAGTGTTTCTTCAGACAGTGCATTGATCGACGTCGCCACCTGGTCGGCAGACTCTACGGCACCGACCGGCAGGCGCTTGCTGTCCAGACTGGCGATCAGAGCAGCGCTCGCACCGACAACCCGCAGCAGAGTCTGCCGTTCGCCCATCAACATTTCGAGTTCGCGGCGCAACATGATGATTTCCTGGTCGCGATGAGGCATGCAATTCTCCTAGTAGCGTTTCTTCAGCGTCATGGTCTCGCCATTTTGCTGCATTTCCATACGGTTTAAAAAACTCATGCCGAGCAAGGCAATCGGCAAATCGTGTTGATGCACTGTTCCATCCACATTGTTAAGAACGATCTCACCGACACGCACCGTATTGAGCTTGACCAGGGTCACCTGCGTCACCCCGTTGGCCGTCTGCGTGTACCCGACCTGCCCCTTGCTGGCATCAATGCCTATCCGGCGTGCATCGGCGGCCCCCAATGAAATCATCGACGCCCCGGTATCCACCAGGAAACGGATGCTTGTCCCGTTGATATTTCCGGTGGTCACAAAATGCCCACGGCCATCGGCGGTCAGCACGGCGGTCGCCGGGCCGCTTCCTGACGACTGCGATGCAACGTTCTGCCCAACACGCAACACCCGCTTCTTGCCATCAATGTCAAGGGTCGCTGTTTCCCCCTCGACTGAAAGCACGGTTACCCCTTCGTCGGTCTTGACGCCGATCAAAACAATGCGTGGCGGGCCACCGTTGATGGTCAGCAGGGCCTTGCCCGGAAACAAGCCAGCCAGACCGACATCCGCCGCCTGCGCGAACGGTGCGATCAGCCATAGGCAGAGCGGTACGCTGCGCGTAAAATTCACAACGCGCCGAAATCCAGCATCGCCAATCAGCAACCTTCCAACTATGAAACCCATTGCCATTTTTCGCCACACCAAAACCGAGGGTCCAGGCTATTTTGCCACATTCCTCGATCGGCGCTCGATTCCATGGCAACTGATCGCCATCGACCGGGGGGCAACCGTTCCCGCTCATGCCGGCGAATTCTCCGGCCTGTGCCTGATGGGGGGGCCAATGAGCGTCAACGATCCGTTGCCGTGGATCGATCCCTTGTGCGCGCTGATTCGCGATGCCGACGCCAGGGGCATTCCGGTTATCGGACATTGCCTGGGGGGTCAGCTCATCAGCAAGGCATTCGGCGGCTACATTACGCGCAGCCCGGTCAAGGAAATCGGCTGGGGAAATGCCTGCGCCGAAAACAACGACAGCGCACGCCAATGGTTGCACGGTTATCTTGACTCA
>JAYSZS010000121.1:0-5051 GCA_043737935.1 Propionivibrio sp.
CTGGGGAGCGGTGAAGCCGCCGATCACGAATTCCTGGCGTTGGTGGCACTTCAGCTTGACCCAGTCTGGCGACCGTGAAGACCGGTAGGTGCTGTTGCGACGTTTGGCAATGATGCCCTCCAGGCCCAGTTTGCACGCGGAGGCGAATACACTGTGCGCGGCGCCGTCGAACGCCTCGCTGAAGCGGACGTGCTCCGAACTCGTAACCGCGAGCAGCTCCTGAAGGATCTTGCGCCTGGCTTGCAGGGGGGCATTGCGCAAGTCGTTCCCGGCAAGGTAGGGCACATCGAACAGGTACAGGATCACATCGTTTTTGCGCTGCGTTTTGAACGCCTGCTGCAGTGCACCAAAGTCAGGGATGCCCGCTGTGTTGGGTACAACGATCTCGCCGTCGTACCAGCCCGGAGGAAGTTTGAGGCTTTCGAAGGCGCTTTGCAGCGGCCGCAGTTTTGCTGTCCAGTCATGGCCATTACGGGTCAACAGGCGCACGCCCGAAATATCGTTGCGCACCAGCAGGCGAAAGCCATCAAATTTTATCTCGTAGATCCACTCGTCAGCGTCGGGCAGCGACCCAGTCACCAAGGTGGCCAGTTGGGGCGCGAGCGAGGGCGGCAAAGCAGAGGGTACCGCCTCGCGGGGCAAGTCGTGCAAGTCGTTTAAGCCGTGTAAGTCCTGCAAGTCGTGTTCGGATGCTGAGCGACTATGCACACCGGTGGCAGTGACGGTGACGCCGCGCGACGCAGGGCCCAGAGACTTCACACTCGCCGGCAATTCGTCGATCACGCTGTACGCGGCGGAGGCTCGAGCGTATGAATCCTTCTCCTTGATCAGCAGCCAGGCCGGCTGCTTCTCGCCTTTGCCCTGCATGCGCACCAGCACCCAGCGGCCGTGCAGCTTGTGGCCATGCAGCTCGAACTTCAGGTTGCCTTCGCGAACCCCTTGCTGCGGGTCCTGCAAAGGGATCCACGTTCCGGCGTCCCACACGATGACCTTGCCCGCACCGTATTGCCTGGGCGGGACGGTTCCTTCGAAGTCCGCATAAGCCAGCGGGTGGTCCTCGACCTGCACGGCCATGCGTTTGACGCTTGGGTCGAAACTGGGCCCCTTGGGAACCGCCCAGCTCTTCATTGCCCCGTCGAGTTCAAGTCTGAAATCGTAATGCAGGCTGCTGGCCCAATGCTTCTGAACGACGAAGGTCAAGCGATCGGCAATGGACAGCATGCCTGTCCGACCACCCGCGGCGGGCTCCGGCGTCATCGCGAAGTCGCGCTTTGACTGGTAAGCGTACAGTGGATCGTGCGCCGGCTCAAGCGAGCGCTTTGAAAGCCGTTTCATGTGGTGGCACTCGGCTCGTCGTTGCGAATCAGGCTCATCTCGCCGTCCGCTTCAAGGTACATGCGCTTGACGGTGGCCAGGTCATCGACACCCTCATGTCGTATCTTCGCGTTCAACTCCTCGTCGGTGATGAACCCACGGCGCATATTTCTGCGCTGCAATTTTCCATCGCGCACCAGGCACAGGCGCGGCGCTGAAGTGAAGTGCTGTATGACCGGGAACTTGAAGCTCATGAAATCGAGCATATAGCTCCAGAAAACGAGCGTGGCGATCAGCAGCATGCCATCGGTAGCCGAGCTGCCGCTGCCAATCATGCTGTTTTGCGCGGCATCGCCGAGCATCACCACGAACAGGAAGTCACTGATGCCCAACGACCCCACGTCGCGCCGCAAAACGAAACGCAGGACAATGAAGAGGAACCAGAACATCAGCGTTCCGCGCAGCATCAGCTCCAGCGGTGATACCGTGAAAGAGAAAACGCCTGCCAGATCGAAGTTGAAGAGGTTCATGCTTTGTTTTGTGAGCGTATGCCCATAAGACTGGAAAGCACCGGTGACTGAGCCTTGTCATCAGCCGACAAGACCAGGGTCATGTGTTGGGTATTGGCTTGCAGTTGGGAGTCCATAGTGGCATATTGAATGGGCTCAGAACCTGTGTCTGTTCGCTGGGCCACAAAGCACTATGCCAGGAGCGCAGTTGTAAATTTTATGCATGATGCCCCCCGCTGTTCATCGGACTGAGCCCGATAACGAGAAGTTGGGGGCTTGAGCGTGCACCGCACGGTAAATTTTTTTAGAAACCCGTTGTCATCCGGCGAAGGCCGGAATCCGGATTGGTACATCTGACCAAGATGTTAGTAAAACTATTTTGATAAATGAACTGGATTCCGGGTCACGCCCGGAATGACGGTAATTCAATGAGTTAACGTTAGAGCAAATTTACCTTGTAATGCACACCAAACCAGTGCTTACTTCGTGCGACTGCGTCTCAAAATGCAAGCATCCCAAGAAATACACCAAAGACCAACACGATCAGGAAAATCGACAGGGCGACGAAAAAAAGCAGTTTGGCGATACCCGCTGCACCTGTCGCAATTCGAGTGAAGCCAAGCAGGCCGGCGATGATGGATACAATGAATAGGATGATGGCCAGTTTGATCATGAATGTTGTTCCCCGTTTAATATCAGACAACAAAGGCTAGTCACGTTAATTGGCGCTACCTGCACATGCTGCAGCTGTATGATCGTTGTTGTGGCATACAAATCTGACCAGGCAATTTACAGACCCCTGCCATGAGCTTCAATAGCCCCCCCCTTAGTTAATTGCCCGAAATGCCGACACATTACTGTGTGTAACAATACGGCGTTGGCCGGAGTCAATTCGGCGCCCCGGACTCAGAAGGTCAGTCTGACTCTTGACCACTGCGTAGCATTCGCAAACGTGTCGTTCTAGCGCGGGGCGGTCCAACACGGTGATGTGCCCACGCCGGTACGTGATGAGACCGAGCCTCTGCAAATTGCCCGCGGCTTCGCTCACTCCCTCGCGACGGTATCCAATCAGATTGGCGATAAGCTCATGAGTCATCAAAATTTCATTGCTTGTCTGACGGTCTAACGTCATGAGCAACCATCGGCAAAGCTGATCCTCGATCGAGTGATGGCGGATGCAGGCGGCCGTCTGTGCTAACTGGATGAATAAGGACTGAGTGAAGCGCAACAGCAGTTGGGTTGTTTTCGGGTTGTGCTCGAATTCGTGAGCCAGAATACTGGAACGAACCTTGATCACCAAGCCGGTGCTTTGCATTACGGCGCTGCTGGGAGAGATGGGGCAGCCCAGGAAAGGTGAAATACCGACCATACCTTCACAACCAACCATCGCTGTTTGTGCCGAGTTGCCATTAGACATTATATAAAACAGCGAAATAATCGAGTTGATCGGGAAGTATGTGCATTTAATGTGCGAACCGGCTTCATAGAGCACGGTTCCTCTCAGCAATTCAGTGGGTTCGAGGTGCGGTGTAATGCGCTCCAGTACATCGGGTGGCAGTGCCTGCAGCAGGTGGTTCTGGAACGCCGGTCGAACCAGGTCGATCGAGGGGCGCCGTTGCACGGGGAGTGGATTATGGTGATAGGCTCTGTCAATGCTTAAGACGGTGGATTGCATGGTAATTCTCCAATGGAATATTCGACTAACCGGCTGGGAAAAATCGTTGCTGTAACGGTGTTGACGAAGTATTAGCAATCGCCATGCCTGCAAACACTTGACAAATCGGGTCAGGGGTACCGGGACGAAAAATGCAAATTACTGAGGGCCGGAGAACTCGCGGTCAGGCGCGACGTGCGAACAATGCCCTGCCGTTCTCCGGTCCGCTAACTCGGGACGAGGTAGCACGACGAGTCAAGGCTGGAGGTATCGAAGACACCCTGGTTTAGTGGAGTGGGAGTCGAGCTCCACGCATTACCGATCTACATGCCTGCCTGGGGGTTAAACGAAATAGCCTCGCTGGCAGAAGCTTTCATCGCGCGTGGTTTTGGACCCTCTGGTGCGCTGGCTTCACAGCCGATCCACGAACAACTTAGTACTGCTTCATCCAATACCGAGCGCACACCGGTAAATTGATACGCAACTTGAAAAAATTACTGCAAATTATTCAACATTGTCGTTGGTGACCCTGGAATGGGCTACGGCAACAATCAAAAAATCATGCTTGGACGGTTCTGGTTACGTTGTCTGCCGCGATTACAACGCTTGCGTTCGCGGAAATCTGACGGTAAAGGTGGTACCGGAACTTGCCTTCGACTCCACCGTTATAGTTCCACCGTGTGCCACAGTAATTTCACGTGCGATAAACAAGCCCAAGCCCACGCTTGTTGAAGGTCCGGCTTCGCCATAAAGTTGCACCAGGGGATTGAATATATCTTCGATCGATTCCATGGGAATAACGGGACCAAAATTACAGACTTGCACCATTATCACCTCCGGTTCACCGCGCGCGATAATGGTTACGAGCGAATTTTTAGTTCGATATTGGGCGGCATTATTTAGTAAGTTCGAAAAGACTTGCTGCAAACGAGGGCTATCAAAATCGTCAAGCAGCTCACCAAAAGACTCCAGTTCGAAAGCGCAGGTCGGGTGCGCCGCTTGAGCGTCAGCCAAAGCCGCCAGGCAAATTTCTTTAATATCGGCAAGATGCAGCGTGATGGGCAATTTGCCGCCGAGCTGGGTTCTGGCATATTCCAACAAGTCGCCTACCATCTTTGACATGGTCGCCGTACTTCTTTTAATTCTGGACCCCATTTGCTGTGTATTATCCGTTCCCACCTCGGGGCGGGTGAGGTAATCTCCCGCCACAGACATTGTTGCCAGGGGATTTCTTAAATCGTGCCCGAGAATAGCCAGGAAGGTATCGCGTACTTGTGCATTTTTTTCCGAAAACGTGCACGCTGATTCCGCCAGCGCCTGGTCTATGGCTTCATTAAAGCGAACCATCTCGTGGGTAGTCTGCTTTGTAATCGTTGTGATCCGTGGCATCCATAATCGAAGAACGCTTGCTCTCAAGGCGCGATACTCCGCCGTAAGCTGGAGCAGCGTAAAACCGCTATCGTGTCGCTCCTCACCATGCGAGGCGGCGGCCGTTTCGGTGTCAATCTCGTCGGGCGAATTATCCTTCGCCCTTTCGGAGTGCTGAGTGGCGCTTTGTTCTATAGCGATATCTC